>NZ_WWIC01000360.1:0-12205 GCF_009872555.1 Streptomyces sp. SID5643 | reverse complement strand
ATGTGCGGCTCCGCCGCGTGGGCGCGACAAGCCACAGCGCAACCGCACCCGAGAGATCACCTACGCAGCCCTCGAAACAGTCGGCACGGGGTCGGCAACATGCATCGACCGCCCCGCCCCCAAGTCCGCCAGGATCGCCGCCGACGCCCGATGCCCGGAGTGCAAGGCACCCTGGACCGTACTGGTGTCCCGGTGATCCCCGCACACATACAGCCCGGCGATCAACCGCACCGGCCGCCGCAGATCATGCGGCGGCCGCATCGCGGGCACCGCCTCCGGCGTCGTGTGCACGGCCAGCGTCTCCCACCGCGCCGTCGACACCCCGTACAACCGCGCCAGATGCATCCGCACCGCCGTGTCGACACCGCCCGGCGGCCGTCCCAGTACCGTCGACGACACCAGCGCCCGACCGGCCGGAGCCCGGGTCGGATCGACGAGACTGACCACCGCCGTGTGCGCGACCGGCCCGCCCAGATCCGCGTCGAGCAGCAGCGACGCCCCCGTCCCCGGCGGCTCGTCCGTGGTGTGGTGCACCACCGTCACCGGATGGAACTCCGGCACCCGCAAGCCGGGCAGCAACTCGGCCGCGGCCCGCGCGCCCGCCGCCACCAGGACCGCCCGGCACCGGATCTCACCGTGCTCAGCGGTGGTCACCGAGGTCGTCGACACGGAGGTGACGCGGACGCCCGTGTGCACCGTGCCCGGCGGCAGCGTGCGCGCCAGCAGATCCGGCAGGGCGTCTGCGCCGCCCTCCGGCAGACACAGCCGGCCCCGGGCGAAGGCGCGCAGCGCGAGGTCCGCGCACCGGCTGGACGTCGTCAGACCCGGGTCGCACAGCAGCGCGGCGAGCAGCGGACGCAGGAAACCGTCGATCGTACGGGCGGGCAGCCCGCGTGCCGCCAGGGCCTCACCGGCGGGCAACTCCGGGCGGGACAGCAGTCGTTCGGCCGGGGTTCCTGCCAGGCGGGACAGGGCGGCACCCAGCCGGGCCTGGTCGACGGCCGTGCCGAGCGGGGCGCCGGACCGGCTCCGGGGGGCGGAGACCTGCCGGCCGGGCACGGCCACCGGCCTCCTGGGCGGCCTCGGTGCGGACGGCGGCCGGGGGGCACTCGCCAGCGCGCGTACCGCGTGCAGTGCGCCCCGTGCGCCCCCTGCGCCCGGCTGGACACCGGCGCGGTGATGGCGTCCGTCGCCGTGCAGCAGGACGCCGGGCGTGAAGGGCCGCAGCACCAGCCCGTCCAGACCGGGCGTCAGCCGTAGTTCCGGATACGCCGTGGACAGCAACTGGCCGATCCGGTCGAGCCGGAAGCCGTCGACCTTCTCCGTCGCCATGCGGCCGCCGACCCCATGGGCGGCCTCCAGGACCATGGTGGTCACTCCTGCGCTGGTCAGCCGGTGCGCGGCCGAGAGTCCGGCGACCCCGGCCCCCACGACGACCACGTCCGCCTGGTACGCGGGCTCAAGCACGTGCCCCTCCTCGAGGTTGCGCGGGCGCTGGAGACGTCATGCCCTCAACAGGCCGCAGGGATACGCGAGTTCTGGTCGAGGGTAGGCCCGTGATCGGTCACCGGGAGTCGCGCATCGGCAGGGCACGGTCGCACGGCGGTCGCATACGGACGCCTCGTGGGCATGAAGTGGTCGCAGGAGGCTGCTGTGCGGCGCGAACGGGCTGTCCCGGAAAGGCCGGTCGGATCCCGGACGGACGGTCGGATCCCGGACGAACGGCCGGGCCGTGCCGCTGTCGCCGTCGGCCCGCACCCCAAGGCGCCGCCGGGGGCCCGGCCCCGCAGCCCGGGGAGCCGCCCGGCCTGAGAGGGCCTTTCACGATGCCCCTCCGGGGCGCGCGCTCATGACGAAAGGCCCCCTTGACAGCCGCCCCGAGCAGCCGCCTGGGCCGCCGCCGTCACAACGCCGCCCGGATCGCTCCCTCGATCTCCGGGAAGGCGAACCGGAAGCCCGACTCCAGCAGCCGCGTCGGCAGCACCCGGACGCTGCCGAGGACGTCCCCGGCCATCTCGCCGAGCACCGTCCGCAGGACGGCCGCGGGCACCGGGAACAGCGTCGGGCGGTGCAGCACCCGCCCCATCGCCGCCGTGATCTCACGGTTCGTCACGGGGTTCGGGGCGGTGACGTTGAACGGCCCGGACAGGCCGTCGGTGTCGATCAGATGCCGGATCGCGGCGACCTCGTCGTGCAGCGCGATGAACGACCAGTACTGGCTCCCGTCGCCCATCCGCCCGCCCGCCCCCGCCCGGAACAGCGGGAACAGCCGGGCCCAGGCGCCGCCCTCCCGGGACACGACCAGACCGGTCCGGGTGACCACCGTGCGGACACCGGCCTCCTGGGCCGGAGCCGTGGCCCCCTCCCACTCCACGCACAGCTCGGGCAGGAAACCCTCTCCCGCGGGCGTGCTCTCGTCGGCCGTGCGCTCACCGGTCTCGCCGTAGTAGCCGATGGCGCTGCCGTTGACGAAGACCCGCGGCCGTTCCTTCGCGTCCAGCGAGGCCACCGCCCCGGCGAGAGCCGCCGTGCCCTTCACACGGCTGTCGCGGATCCGCTGCTTGTAGGCGTCCGTCCAGCGCCGGTCGCCGACGCCGGCCCCCGCCAGATTGACCACCGCGTGGCACCCGGCGAACCCGGCCGCGTCCACCCGCCCGCCCTCGGGGTCCCAGCGGATCTCCCCGGCCGCCCGCGGCGTGCCGCGCACCAGACGGCGCACCTCGTGCCCGTCGGCGGTCAGGGACCGCGCCAGAGCACTGCCGATGAGACCGGACGCACCCGCCACCGCGATTCTTGAACGCTCCATGAACCCATCCTGCCGCGCGGCTCCGTAAAACCCGTGCAAGGCCTTGATCCGCTCGCCGTAGGGTGACGCCCATGCCCGAGCTCCCCGCACCGCACCTCCGCACCGCACGGCCCGACGACGACGCCGAGCTGGCCCTGCTCGACCGGCTCACCTGGTCGCACCTGCACGCGGTGACGCCCGAGCCCCAGCCGCCCTACGCTCCCTTCTTCAGCGAGCGGCACACCCCCGAGAACTGCCTCGTCGCCGAACTCGACGGCCGTCTCGCGGGCTATGTCCACCTCGGTTTCCCCACCCCGCTCGACTCGAACCGGCACGTCCGCCAGATCCAGGGCCTCGCCGTCGCCGAGGAGGCGCGCGGCCGTGGGGTCGGCCGGGCGCTGGTCCGGGCCGCCGTCGACACGTCCCGCCGGCGCGGCGCACGCCGCATCACCCTGCGGGTCCTCGGGCACAACACCGCGGCCCGGGCGCTCTACGAGGCCGAGGGGTTCGTGGTCGAGGGCATCCTGCCCGAGGAGTTCCTGCTGGACGGGGTGTACGTCGACGACGTCTTCATGGGGCGCTTCCTGTGAAGGGGAGCTACGACGCGGCCAGCTCGCCCGTGTCCACCGGGGCCGTCGCGGCAGCGGCGTCGCGCGCGTCGGAGGCGACCTCGTCCGCCGTCAGGACGTAGCCCGTCTCGGCGTCCGTGGTGGAGCGGGCGAAGACCACGCCGAACACCCGGCCGTCCGTGGTGAGCAGCGGGCCGCCGGAGTTGCCCGGGCGGACGGTGGAGCGGATCGAGTAGATCTCCCGGGTGGCCGTCCCGTCGTTGTAGATGTTCTGGCCCGTCGCCCGCACCCGGTTCGCGACCGTCGCCGCCTGGAGGTTCAGGTCGCCGTCCTCCGGATAGCCCGCGACCACCGCCGAGTCGCCCCGCCCGGCGTCGTCGTCGAAGCGCAGCACGGGCGCCTTCAGACCCGGCACGTACAGCACGGCCACGTCCTTCTGCGGGTCGAAGAGCACCACCCGCGCCTCGTACGTCCGCCCGACCCCGCCGATCTGCACCGTCGGCTCGTCGATGCCCGCCACCACGTGGGCGTTGGTCATCACACGCTCGCGCGCGTAGACGAACCCGCTGCCCTCACGGCCCTGCGTGCCCGCCACGCCCTCGACCTTCACCGTGCTCCGCTTGGCGGCGCCGGTCGCGGCGGCCGTGACACTGTCGCCGGTGGGCTTGGCGACCTCGGCCGTCGACTCGTTCTCGAAGGGGTTGAAGACCTGCGGGAAGCCCGCCTGCGTCAAGGCGGACGTGGCCTCCGAGAACCAGGCCGGTGTCGTGTCCGGCATCGTCCGCTGCACGGCGCCGAGCAGGCGTGAGTCCCGGATGGCCGAGGTGACCAGCGGCGACGAGGAGGCGCCCAGGACGCTGGCGGCCACCCACGCCACGATCAGCACCGCCACCGCGTTGGCCACCGCCCCGCCGATCCCGTCCGCCACTCTGAGCGGCCCCCGGTCCAGCTCCCGCCGCAGCCGCAGCGCCAGGCGCCCCGCCAGCTCGTGCCCCACGACCGCCGGGAGCAGCACCGTGAACACCGCCGCCAGCGTCGCCCGCGTCGTCCCCGGCTCCACCAGGTCCATCACCCACGGCAGGACCCACACGCCGACGACCGCACCGCCCACGAAGCCCGCCAGCGACACACAGCCGGCCACCAGCCCGCGCCGGTACCCGGACGCCGCGTAGGCCAGAACGACCAGCAACAGCAGGATGTCGAGCAGGTCCACGCACGCCGCCTTTCTCTCGGAACCCCTTAATACGCGGGGGGAGGGCCCGGTGATCAGTCACGCGCGCACGCGATGACCGGAACCGGCCACGCGGGCGTGCATGCGGAAAAACGTCGCGGACCGTGACGATGGTTCCACCGGGTGGCACATCACACATCGCGGACGGACGGGATCGGGCCGACAGTGGGACCATGCGTGTCTTCCGAAGACGGCGGGGCACACGCAGGCACTCCGCCGACGGGACACCCGGCACAGCCGGTCTGCCGCGCGCGGCACGGGTCCTGCTCGGCTGCCTGCCGGGCGTCGCCGCCGTCGTGGCGCTGGTCCTGTGCGCCCACGGCGTCGAGAACGCCGCCGAGACCGGCTCCCGCACCGCACCGCCCCGCTCCGAAGCGACGCCCTACAGCGCCCCGCGCCCGCCCGTCGTGCCGAGGGCGTACTGGCTGGGCGCCGCCGCCCGCGCACAGCCCCGCCCGCGCTACGACGACCGGGTCCTCGCGGTGTTCGTCCACCACACCGACTCGCCCAACGGCTACGACTGCGCCGACGCACCCCGCATCCTCCGGGACCTCTACACCGGCCAGACCGGCACCCGCGACTGGGACGACATCGGTTACAACTTCGTCGTCGACCGCTGCGGCACCATCTACGAGGGCCGGGCCGGGGGAGTGGAGCGCGCCGTCACCGGCGCCCATACCCAGGGCTTCAACCACCGCACCTCGGGCATCGCCGCCCTCGGCACCTTCACCGACGGCATGCCCGTCCCGCAGCCCATGATCCGCGCGATCGCCGCGCTGTCCGCCTGGAAACTGGGCCTGACCGGCACCGACCCGCGCGCGGACGTCCGCCTCGTCTCCAGCAACGGCCTGAGCCGCTACGCGGCCGGCTCCACCGCCCGGCTGCCCGCCCTCGCCGGCCACAACGACGGCTACATGACCAGCTGCCCGGGCGCCGCCCTGCACGCCCGCCTGCCCGAGATCAGACAGCTCGCGGCCCGTCTCCAGGGCCGGCCGGAGGGTCCACAGCGCGGCCACAGCGAACGCGCAGCGTCCTGAGATCCCGGCCGCCACGGTCGTCCCCACGGCCATCCGACCGAAGTCGGGGCATCCCTACGTGCCTTCCGTCCGGCACCGGCCGCCGCCGGGCCCCTTGATCAGCCTCTGAAACGCTCCCACAGCCGGGGGTAGCGCTCGGCGAGCAGCGCCTCGTTCTCGAAGTCGATCGGCGTGCCCTCCGGCTCCGGGGGCGCGGGCGCGATCTCCAGGTCGGGCGCGACCACCCCGGTGAGCTGCTCGTAGGCCTCGTCCGCCGCGTAACCGAGCTCCTCGCCGTCGCCGTCGAGCTCCTCGTCGAAGTCGTCCAGCAGGCCGGCGAGCGCGTCCGGGTCGTGCACGGCGCCCTCGAACACCTCGCGCCCCTGGCCGATCAGCCAGCACCGGAAGAAGTCGAAGGCGTCGTCACTCGCCCCGTCGAGCAGCACCCAGGCGGCGCCCCACAGGTCCCAGCGGTAGGCGCGGTTGTAACGGGACTCGAAGTGGCGGGCGAAGTCCAGGACCGAGTCCGGGTCCAGCTGGGCGAGCCGGTCCACGAGCAGGTCGGCCTGCTCCTCCGGGTCGCCTTCGGCGGCCTCCCGGGCGTCGTCCACCAGCTCCCAGAACTCCGTCTCGTCCATCACGGGTCAAGCATCGGCCCTGGCGCACAGCGGCGCACCCGGAGTGCGCGGGATCGTTATGCGCCGCGCCCGGGCCGGTAGAGCCGGGCCAGCCGCTCCGCGTCGGCGGCGAACCGCTCGCGCAGACCCGCCGGCTCCAGCACCTCCGCCTCCGGGCCCAGCGCCGCCAGCTGGGTGTGCGCGACCTCCTCGGACTCCACCGGCAGGTCCACGGTCACCCAGCCGCCCTCGTCCGGGCAGCCCGCTTCCGCCAGGGCCTCCCGGGCGGTCAGCGCGTCCAGGGCGTACGGCAGCGCCCGCACGCCGTCGGGGGACAGCCGCACCACGACCCGCGTCTTCAGGATGGACCTCGCGAACTGCTCCGAACGCTCCTCCCAGAAGGCGGGCAGGTCGAAGTCCGGCTCCCGTTCGAAGCGCTCACCGTCCGCGTCCACCGCCGTGAACCGGTCGATCCGGTACACCCGGAAGGACCCGCCCCGGGCCACCCGCGCGCACAGGTACCAGACGCCCGCCTTCAGCACGAGCCCGTACGGCTCCAGCTCCCGGACGACCTCGTCCTCCCCGCGCCGGTAGCGGGCGCCGATCCGCCGGTCGTCCCACACCGCGTCGGCGACGGCGGGCAGCAGGGCCGGCGTCTTCGGCTCCTTGAACCAGCTCGGCGCGTCCAGGTGGAACCGCTGGGCGGCCGACCTGGACGCGTCCCGGAGGGACGGCAGCAGCGCCGCCGACACCTTCAGCCGGGCCGCCGAGGCCGCGTCCTCCAGGCCCATCTCCCGCAGCGCCCCCGGCACCCCGGACAGGAACAACGCCTCGGCCTCACCGCGGTGCAGACCGGTCAGCCGCGTCCGGTACCCGCCGATCAGCCGGTAGCCACCGGCCCGCCCCCGGTCCGCGTACACCGGCACACCCGCCTCCGACAGCGCCTGGGCGTCCCGGGTGACCGTCCGCTCCGACACCTCCAGCTCACGGGCGAGTTCGGCGGCGGTCATGGAGGGCCGGGACTGGAGCAGCAGCACCATCTTGATCAGCCGGGCAGCACGCATGGCCACATCATGCAGCAGGCCCCCGCCACAGCGGGGGCCTGCCGTCGACGGTGCCGGTCCCTACAGGCCGTACTTGTCGCGCGCTTCCTTCACGGACGCCGCCTTGACCTCGCCGCGCCGCGCGAGCTGGGCCAGGGCCGCGACGACGATCGACTCGGCGTCGACACCGAAGTGGCGGCGGGCCGCCTCACGGGTGTCCGACAGGCCGAAGCCGTCGGCGCCCAGCGAGGACCAGTCCTGCTCGACCCACTGCGCGATCTGGTCCGGGACCTGGCGCATGTAGTCGGAGACCGCCAGCACCGGACCCTCGGCCCCCTGGAGCGCCTGCCGCACGAACGGCACCCGCTCCTCGCCGCGCAAGCCGGCCTCGTCCGCCTCCAGGGCGTCCCGGCGCAGCTCGCTCCAGGACGTCGCCGACCACACGTCGGCCGCGACGCCCCACTCCTCGGCGAGCATCGCTTGCGCCTTCAGCGCCCAGTGGATCGCCGTACCGGAGCCGAGCAGCTGGATGCGCGGGGCGTTGGCCGGGGGCGTGATGCCCGCGGACTCCGCCGTGTTGAAGCGGTACAGGCCCTTGACGATGCCCTCGTCGACACCGTCGACGGACGGCTTCGCGGGCTGCGGGAGCGGCTCGTTGTAGACCGTCAGGTAGTAGAAGACGTTCTGGTCCTCACCCGGGGCGGCCTCGCCGTACATCCGGCGCAGACCGTCCTTGACGATCGTCGCGACCTCATAGGCGAACGCCGGGTCGTACGTCAGGGCCGCCGGGTTGGTCGCGGCGATGACGGGGGAGTGGCCGTCGGCGTGCTGGAGGCCCTCACCGGTGAGCGTGGTGCGGCCGGCCGTGGCGCCGACGAGGAAGCCGCGGCCGAGCTGGTCGCCGAGCTGCCACATCTGGTCGGCCGTGCGCTGCCAGCCGAACATCGAGTAGAAGATGTAGAACGGGATCATCGCCTCGCCGTGCGTCGCGTACGACGTCGAAGCGGCGATGAAGTCGGCCATCGAACCGGCCTCGGTGATCCCCTCGTTGAGGATCTGGCCGTTCTCGGCCTCCTTGTAGTACATCAGCTGGTCGCGGTCGACCGGCTCGTACGTCTGGCCCTTCGGCGAGTAGATGCCGAGCGAGGGGAACAGCGACTCCATGCCGAAGGTGCGGGCCTCGTCCGGGACGATCGGCACCCAGCGCTTGCCGGTCTCCTTGTCGCGGACCAGGTCCTTCACCAGGCGGACGAACGCCATGGTGGTGGCCACGTTCTGCGAGCCGGAGCCCTTGTCGAAGGACGTGAACGCCTTGTCCGCCGGGGCGGGCAGCGGCGCGACCGGGTGCACGCGGCGGGCCGGGGCCGGACCGCCGAGGGCGGCACGCCGCTCCTGGAGGTAGCGGACCTCGGGGGAGTCGGCGCCCGGGTGGCCGTAGGGCACCACGCCGTCGACGAAGGCGCTGTCGGAGATCGGCAGCTCCAGCAGGTCGCGCATGTTCTTGAACTCGTCCACCGAGAGCTTCTTCATCTGGTGGTTGGCGTTCTTCGACGCGAAGCCCTCGCCGAGGGTGTGGCCCTTGACCGTCTGGGCCAGGATCACCGTCGGCGCGCCCTTGTGCTCGACGGCCGCCTTGTACGCGGCGAAGACCTTGCGGGCCTCGTGACCACCGCGCGAGAGGTGGAAGCACTCCAGGATCTTGTCGTCGCTCAGCAGCTTCGCCATCTCCACGAGCGCCGGGTCGGCGCCGAAGAAGTCCTGGCGGATGTAGGCCGCGTCGCGCGTCTGGTACGTCTGGATCTGCGCGTCCGGTACCTGGCGCAGACGGCGTACGAGGGCGCCCGTGGTGTCCAGCCGGAACAGCTCGTCCCAGGCCGTGCCCCACAGCGTCTTGACGACGTTCCAGCCGGCGCCGCGGAACTGGGCCTCCAGCTCCTGCACGATCTTGAAGTTGGCGCGGACCGGACCGTCGAGGCGCTGGAGGTTGCAGTTGATGACGAACGTGAGGTTGTCGAGTTCCTCACGCGCCGCCAGCGCCAGGGCCGCCGTCGACTCGGGCTCGTCCATCTCGCCGTCGCCGAGGAACGCCCACACGTGCGAACCGGCGGTGTCCTTGATGCCGCGGTTGGCCAGGTAGCGGTTGAAGCGGGCCTGGTAGATCGCGGACAGCGGGCCGAGGCCCATGGAGACCGTCGGGAACTCCCACAGCCAGGGCAGCCGGCGCGGGTGCGGGTAGGAGGGCAGGCCGTTGCCGGCCGCCTCCCGGCGGAAGTTGTCGAGCTGCTCCTCGTTCAGCCGGCCGTCGAGGAACGCGCGGGCGTAGATGCCGGGGGAGGCGTGGCCCTGGATGTAGAGCTGGTCGCCGGAGCCGTCGGCCTCTTTGCCCTTGAAGAAGTGGTTGAAGCCCGTCTCGTACAGCCAGGCGGCGGAGGCGAAGGTGGCGATGTGGCCGCCCACGCCGTACTTGCTGCCCCGGGTCACCATGGCGGCCGCGTTCCAGCGGTTCCACGCGGTGATCCGCTGCTCCATCGCCTCGTCACCGGGCACGGCCGGCTCGGCGGAGGTGGGGATGGAGTTGACGTAGTCGGTTTCGAGGAGCTTCGGCAGCGCGATGCCGGCGCCCTCGGCGCGCTCCAGCGTGCGGCGCATCAGGTATGCGGCACGGTGCGGCCCGGCAGCCTTGGTGACCGCGTCCAGGGAGGCCTGCCATTCGGCGGTCTCCTCCGGGTCCCGGTCGGGGAGCTGGTCGAGCTCGCTCGGCTGGATGGCGTTGGGGTCGGTCATGTCGCCGCCTTCCTCAGTCGAAGGGGGTTCCCTCACGTAAGGGGATCGGGGGTGCCCTTTGTCTTTGGCAGGACAGGGCGTGAGGCTCTGGTGGAAGCCCGTCGGCGACTGTAACCCGCTGATCGATGATCGATCAAAGGGTTGAGGGGCAAAACCTCTTGATCACGAGAAAGTAGGCACGGGGTGCCTTCGGCAGTGGCACGCGGTGACGGGTCGATGAACGGTTTTCGCAGGTCGGAGGCGTATGAGCGAGGGTGTGCTCGGGTGTCACGCCCGGGGCGCGCAGCCCAGCACATGGGCCTTCACGAGTTCGGCGATGCGCGGATCGCGGCGCTTGAACGCGGCGACGAGCTCCTCGTGCTCCTCCGCGTACGACTGCTGCTGGGTGCCCAGCCAGCGGATCGACAGGGCCGTGAACACCTCGATGCCGAGGCCTTCCCAGGTGTGCAGCAGGACGGAATTGCCCGCGGCGCGCACGAGTTCGCGGTGGAAGGCGACGGTGTGGCGGACCTGGGCCGTGCCGTCGGAGACGCGGTCGG
The DNA here is from genome assembly GCF_009872555.1 of Streptomyces sp. SID5643. Taxonomy (NCBI): domain Bacteria; kingdom Bacillati; phylum Actinomycetota; class Actinomycetes; order Kitasatosporales; family Streptomycetaceae; genus Streptomyces; species Streptomyces sp. SID5643. Next base: position 1,621 of record NZ_WWIC01000360.1, on the reverse strand, counting down.
CCTCGTACAGGGCGCTGACGTGGGGCTCCAGAGCCGAGCAGTCCTCCGCGAGACCCTGCGCGGCCAGCTCGGCGGCGATGGCCTCCAGACCGGCCCGGACCGGGTAGCTCTCCTCCAGGTCGGCGGCCGTCAGATTCCGCACGCGCACGCCCTTGTTCGGAGCGGACTCGATCAGGCGCAGCGACTCCAGCTCGCGCAGGGCCTCACGGACCGGCGTCTGGCTGACCTCCAGCTCGGTGGCGATCCGGCGCTCGACGATCCGCTCGCCCGGCTGCCAGCGTCCGCTGATGATCCCCTCCAGGATGTGCTCGCGGATCTGCTCGCGGAGCGAGTGGATGACGGGCGCGGTCATGAGGGCTCCTCGGTCGGGATTGACGTTTAGACAATACGGCCGGTTCGCTCCGCGGGTGAGGCAGGTAGGGGTGTCTTGGTGCAGGTGAGACGAGACTTACACGGGGCGTGTGGCTTGGCGTTCGGCTGACGGTTGTGTGTGGTTGTTCGCGCCCACGCGGCGGAGCCGCACATGTCACAGCCCCGCGCCCCAAGCAAGTGCCCCCGCCCAGAGATATCCGGGCGGGGGCACCGTACAGCCGTACCGGCGTTGGAGATCAGAGGCCGAGCTCGACCTCGAACTCGCCCGCCTCCAGGATGGCCTTGACCGCCGTCAGGTAACGGGCGGCGTCGGCGCCGTCCACCAGGCGGTGGTCGTAGGACAGGGTCAGGTACGTCATGTCGCGGACGCCGATGACCGTGCCCTCCTCCGTCTCGATGACGGCGGGGCGCTTGACCGTCGCGCCGATGCCGAGGATCGCGACCTGGCCCGGCGGCACGATGATCGTGTCGAAGAGCGCGCCGCGCGACCCGGTGTTGGAGATGGTGAAGGTCGCGCCGGACAGCTCGTCCGGAGTGATCTTGTTGGCGCGGACCTTGCCCGCCAGGTCGGCCGTGGCCTTGGCGATACCGGCGAGGTTGAGGTCACCGGCGTTCTTGATGACCGGGGTCATCAGGCCCTTCTCGGAGTCCACCGCGATACCGACGTTCTCGGTGTCGAAGTAGGTGATGGTCCCCTCGGCCTCGTTGATCTTGGCGTTGATCGGCGCGTGCGCCTTCAGCGCCTGGGCCGCGGCCTTGACGAAGAACGGCATCGGGGAGAGCTTGACGCCCTCACGCGACGCGAACGCGTCCTTGGCACGGGCGCGCAGCTTCATCAGGCGCGTGACGTCGACCTCGACGACCGAGGACAGCTGGGCCTGCTCGTGCAGGGCCTTGACCATGTTGTCGCCGATGACCTTGCGGATCCGCGGCATCTTGACGGTCTGGCCGCGCAGCGGGGACGCCTCCAGCGCCGGGGCCTTCTTGCCGGTCGCCGGAGCTGCCGCGGCCGGAGCCGGGGCGGCGGTGGCGGCCTTCGCGGCCTCGGCGGCGGCGATGACGTCCTGCTTGCGGATCCGGCCGCCGACGCCGGTGCCCTTGACGCCGGCCAGGTCGACGCCGTTCTCGGAGGCGAGCTTGCGCACCAGCGGGGTGACGTAGGCGCCGTCGTCGGCCGGCTTGGCGGCGGCCGGAGCGGGGGCCTGGGCCGGAGCCGGGGCGGGAGCAGGAGCGGCCGGGGCCGGCTCGG
>NZ_WWIC01000359.1:0-15481 GCF_009872555.1 Streptomyces sp. SID5643 | reverse complement strand
GGGAGGCCGCCGCCCTCCCGCGGGCCGTGGTGGCCGGAGGCCGGGGCGTCGGCGTCCTGCTCCTTGCCGTAGCCGTGATCGTGGTCGCGGCCTGCGGCGGCGGGAAGCGGCCCGCTCCTGCGCGGCATGACGGCCGGCTCGGAGGGGGCCGACTCGTCGGAACAGCCCGAGGCGTCGGCCGGAGCGGATGCGGATGCGGATGCGGGTGCGGGGGCGTGCGGCGGGACGGCCGGGGCGGGCGGGGGCGCCGGGTGGGTGTCGGGCAGCCTGTGTCGCTGGGCGGGGTGCGGGTCGGACGGCCCCGACTGGCGGGTGGAGCGCGGGTCTGACGGACCCGACTGTGGGGTGGAGCGGTGGTCGGACGGGTCAGGGCCTGGACCGTGGGACGCGCGGGATCCGCCGGAACCGCTCCCCGCGTCCCGGACTGCCGCCCTGCGGGTCGAACGCGGGGCGCTGGCCGCCGGAGGCAGTTCCCCGGGGTCGATCCGCGTCAGCAGATGACTCTCGACCCGCAGCACCGCCCGTACTCCGCCGTACGGCGACGGGGAGGTCAGGTCCACGCTCAGATCGAACTGCCGGGTCAGCCGGCCGACGGCCGCCAGCCCCATGCGCGGCGGGTCGCCGAGGTCGGTCAGCAGGATCGGGTCCGAACCGGCGACCATCCGCTGGGCCCGGGCGCGTTCGTCCTGCGTCATGCCCAGGCCGGCGTCGTCCACGGTGACGCACACCCCGTGGTGGACCGCCTCCAGATTGACCACGACCTCCGTATCGGGCGCGGAGTGCCGCAGTGCGTTGTCGAGGAGCTCGGCGACGATGATGGCGACCGGCTCGACGGCGTGCGACACCAGGGCCGTACCGGCCGCGAGGTGGTTGCTGACCTGGACGCGCCGGTAGCCCGCGAGCCGGGCCTGACCACCCGTCACCGCGTCCACCAGATGGGATTCCTCCCGGGCGAGCCCCACCCAGGCTCCGCACACCACCGCGGCGATCTGGGCGCGCCGCAGCGACTGCTCGTTCTCGTGGTCCAGCTCGAACAGCGTCTGTGCCAGCTCGGGGTCGTCGTAGCGCTGTTGCAGTCCGCGCAGGGCGTCCTGCAACCGGTACAGCGCCGCCTGGATCTCCCGGGTGGCCCCGCGCATCCCGGCCTGCGCGGCCGCGTCGATCCGGGTGCGCTGCGCGGCCAGCTCGGCGTGCAGCCCTTTCAGTACCTGGTCCAGGGCGGCGCCCAGCGGCGAGCCGGCCAGCTGCGGGTTCAGCGGGCCGGGCTCGGTGACGTGGGAATGGGCGGCCTGCCGGGCCGCGGCGGGCACCCGCCGCGCCGCCAGGTGTTCGACCTCGGAAGTGAACGTCCGCGACGTCCCGTCGAGTTGGGCACGCAGCGCGGCCGTCCTGGCACGCTGCGCGGCCAGTTGCCGCCGCGCGCGCAGCAGGCCGCCGCCGAGGGCGAACGCGGACAGAGTGCCCAGTGCCAGGGCGCCGACAGCCAGGTCCGGTACTTCGATCATCGAGTCGATTCCAGGAGGGAGTCGGGCAGGGTCGGGTCCGAGGTGCTCTGGCGAGCCACCCGCAGCACAGTACACACCGTCATCGACCGGTCTCGCACGGTGTCGCGCCACTTCGTTCCGAAAGTGACCGGCGTCTGAGGGCTTCCGGGGCAACTGTCTGAATTGCCCTACGGAGGACGGGAGTTGGTGGTGCGTGCGGGTCTGGCCGGCCGGGGATCGTCATCGTGACACCGCCGTCACCCGTGGTGACCGGAACCGGCCGTGTGCCCCCCAGGAGGAGGGGTACCCGTCCGGCGCCTGAAGAGGTCCGCTCCGCGAGAAGGAGGCCCGCATGAGCAGTGGATCGGAGACCGGCGGTGTGACCGGTACGCAGGACAAGGACTACAACCTGATCTGGTATGTCGAGGCGTGCCTGAACAATGCCCTGCGCCTGGAGAGCTACATCCAGGACGCCGAGCGCGCCAAGGACACCGAGGTCGCGGATCTGTTCCGCAAGGCCCAGGCGGACAGCCGCAAGGGCGCCGAACTGGGCAAGGGGCTGCTGCGCGCACGCCTCGACGGCGGCTGAGGCTCACCGCCACCGAAGGCCCGGACCCATGGGGTCCGGGCCTTCCTGCGTGTCAGGGCCTCCGAGCCAGAGCCGTCAGGGCCCCAGAGCCGTCATAGCCGGAGAGCCTCAGAGCCGGAAGATCTCGCTGACCCGCTCGGCGAGTTCGTCCTCCGTCAGCGTGCCGTCCACCGTGACGGCGGGCAGCCCCAGACGCACGGTCTCCTCGTGCAGCCGCTCGGTGAACAGGGCGTCCCGGACGGCGATGTTGTGCTCCGCCCGCAGTGGATCACTGGTCCGCCGCGTGAAACGCCCCTCGGGCGCGGCACGGCTCCTGAACGCGGCCCGGCGGAATTCCGGCGTGGGCAGCAGCCAGACGGCGTGCGCCGGCTCGGTGAGCAGGGGCTCCACCAAGTGTGGCAGCAGGCGGAATCCCTCGACGACGACAGGGGTCCGCTCGGGCATCCGCGCGAGATCCTCGACGATCAGACCGAAGGCCTCGCCCCGGAACCAGTGGAACGTGTCGAGCATGGTCCGGGGGGACCGGTGGACCCAGCGCTCGTCCATGTCCATGGCCATGAACGCGTGCAGGAGGGGCGCTTCCGCGGCGGTGGACCGCCGCGCGTGATCCGCCATCACGTCGTCGGTCGCGTAGAGACGCCAGCCGTGCCGGCCGGCCAGCCGGCGGGCGATCGTGGACTTGCCCGCGCCGCTCCCGCCCCCGATCCAGTAGACGTGCCGCACGCTTCGGCTCCCCTCCTGTGGCCTGCCCGACCGGGCCCGGTTGTCGGTGGCGGTTGCCGCGATGCCGACAGTTCACCATCGATCCCCGGGCGAGAGGAGTCGGCCGTCCGCAGGCCGGTCGAGGGAGAGGCCCATGTGCACTACGGATGCGCTGCCGGCAGATGCGCATCTCGTCATGGGGTCCCTCTGCCGGTGACGGCCTGCCGGGTGACCTTCACGTGAGTGAGCCCGTCTCTCCGGGTACCCGGCCCGTCCCGCCAGGACCGGCCGGGCGGTTGGTCACGGCACCGGCCCGGCCGGCCGCCGGTCACGAGCCGAAGGAGCCCACGCACATGACGGACGTATCCGGTACCGGCCCCGCTCCGGGCGACGACCGCAAGGTACTCACCAACCGCCAGGGCCATCCGGTCTACGACAACCAGAACCAGCGCACGGTCGGCGCCCGCGGCCCCGCCACGCTGGAGAACTACCAGCTCCTGGAGAAGATCAGCCACTTCGACCGGGAGCGCATCCCCGAGCGCGTCGTGCACGCCCGCGGCGTCACCGCCTACGGCCACTTCGAGGCCTACGGAACCTGGGGCGACGAGCCCATCAGCCGCTACACCCGGGCCAAGCTGTTCCAGGAGCCCGGCAAGCGTACGGATGTCGCCGTCCGCTTCTCCACCGTCATCGGCGGCCGCGACTCCTCCGAGGCCGCCCGTGACCCGCGTGGTTTCGCCGTCAAGTTCTACACCGAGGACGGCAACTGGGACCTGGTCGGCAACAACCTGGGCGTCTTCTTCATCCGCGACGCCATCAAGTTCCCGGACGTCATCCACGCCCTCAAGCCGGACCCGGTGACCTTCGAACAGCAGCCGGGCCGCATCTTCGACTTCATGTCGCAGACGCCCGAGGCCATGCACATGCTGGTCAACCTGTTCAGCCCGCGCGGCATCCCCGCCGACTACCGCCACATGCAGGGCTTCGGCGTCAACACGTACAAGTGGGTGAACCCCGACGGCGACACCAAGCTCGTCAAGTACCACTGGATGCCCAAGCAGGGCGTGCGCAGCATGACCGAGGAGGACGCGGCCAACGTCCAGGCCGGCAGTCTCGGCCACGCCACCAAGGACCTGTACGAGGCGGTCGCCCGCGGTGACCACCCGGAGTGGGAGCTGCTCGTCCAGATGATGGACGACCACGACCACCCGGAGCTCGACTTCGACCCGCTGGACGACACCAAGACCTGGCCCGAGCAGGACTTCCCGCCGAAACCGGTGGGCCGGATGGTGCTCGACCGGATGCCGAAGGACTTCTTCGCCGAGAACGAGCAGATCTCCTTCGGCACCGGCGTCCTCGTCGACGGCCTGGACTTCTCCGACGACAAGATGCTCATCGGCCGGACCTTCTCCTACAGCGACACCCAGCGCTACCGGGTCGGCCCGAACTACCTCCAGCTGCCCGTCAACCAGGCCAAGAACGCGGACGTCCGCACCAACCAGCGCGACGGCCAGATGACCTACCACGTGGACGGCGGCGGCGAGAATCCGCACGTCAACTACGAGCCGTCGATCACCGGCGGTCTGCGCGAGGCCCGGTACCCGACCCACGACGAGCAGGGCCCCGAGATCACCGGCCGGCTCACCCGCAAGCGCATCCCCCGCACGAACGACTACGTCCAGGCCGGGCAGCGCTACCTGCTGCTGGAGGACTGGGAGCGCGACGACCTGGTGAAGAACTTCATCGGTCAACTGTCCCAGTGCGACCGGGCGATCCAGGAGCGCATGGTGTGGCACTTCCTGCTCGTCGAGAACGACCTCGGCCTGCGGGTCGGCGAGGCACTGGGTATCGGCCCTGAGGACGTGGCAGGACTGGAGCCGCTGGCGAGCCAGGACCTCACGGACGAGGACCGTGAACGCCTCGCCAAGCTCGGCAAGAACGAGCCGCGCGACGTGGAAGGCCTGACCATGACCCACTGCGTCCCCGACGAACGGCACGTCGTGACCCGCTGACGCTCACTCCTCCAGGGCCGAACGGGCCACCGCGAGGGCCTGTTCCGCGTAGCCCCGGCCGAACAGCACGGCGTGCACCAGCAGCGGGAACAGCTGGTGCACGCCGACGCGCCCCGCCCAGCCGTCCGCGAGCGGCGCCGCCTCCTGGTAGCCGTCGAGCACCCGCTCCAGATGGGGACAGCCGAACAGGCGCAGCATCGCCAGATCCGTCTCCCGGTGCCCGCCGTGCGCGGCCGGGTCGATCAGCCGCACCTCCCCGTCGGCCGCCCACAGCACGTTGCCGCTCCACAGGTCGCCGTGCAGCCGCGCGGGCGGCTCGGCCGGCCCCGCCAGCGCGGGCAGCCGCTCGCACAGACGCTCCACGACGGGCGCCTCACCGGCCAGGACCGTGCCCTGGTCCACCGCCTGCCGCAGATAGGGCAGCACGCGCTGTTCGGCGTACCAGCGCGGCCAGTCGGCGCCCTGCTCGTTGCGCATCGGCGCGAGCCCGATGTACGCGTCCACCGGCCCGCCCGGTGGCGGCGCCCCGAAGGCAGGCGCTCCGGCGGCGTGCAGCGCCGCGAGGTCCCGGCCGAACCGCACCGCCGCCTCCCCGTCCGGCCGCCCCCGAGGAATCCGGTCGATGACCAGCCGGCCCTGCTCGTGCCCGTGCACCGCCGGCAGCCGCACGCTCCCGGCGGCGGCCAGCCACCGCAGCCCCGCCGCCTCGGCCCGCGCCGCTCCCGGTCCGGCGGACCGCTTGACGACCACGACGCGCCCGTCGTCGAGGGTGACCTCGGTGAGAGCCCCCGACAGCGGATTCACACCGCTGACCGCCCGCCCGGTGAGCCGGGCCACGACTTCGGAACAGACGGTCATACGAGCTCCTTCTACGGCCTTCGGCCGGGCGTTTCGACTCCAGGGCTCTCCAGGACATGTGCCACGCGCCGGTCACGCGGGACGGTGAAATCCCGCCGTCGGCCGACAGAACCGGCCACCGCCGGGGGAGCAGTCGAGTCATGACGAGTTCACCGTTCCAGCGCACCATCGCCCTGCCCGCCCCCGTGTGCGAACAGGCCGCACAGCACCTGGAGCAGGCCGCGCACCGGGCCATCGACGGAGCCGCCGTCCCCCTGAAGGCGTTCCGCACGGCCGCCGACAACGACTTCACCCTGCCGGTCACGGTCGTCGAACAGGCGGCGGCCTGCCTGCTGGTCCTCGCCACCGAGACCGCCCAGACCGTACGCCCGTCCGCCCTGCGCGCCACCATCAGCGTCGCGCTGCGGCTGCGCGACGCCGTACAACTGGCCCACCAGCCCGCCCTCAGCAGCAGGTTCTGGTGAGCCGGGTCCGGTCCCTCAGGCAGCGCGGAAGGCGACCACGACCTGCTTGTGGCGCAGCGTCTCCAGCGTGGCGTGCTGCCGCCGGGCCCGTTCGATGAGCTCGTCGAGCTGCCGGGCGTCGAGGCGTTCGTCCGTGGTGGCCAGATCGCGGAGCGTCTCCCAGCCCGCCAACTTGCCCTCCACGCCGAGCGCCAGCGCTTCCAGCTCCCACAGGGTGCTCAGCGGGGACCGCCGTACCAGGCTGCCGTTGCTCTTCAGCCGTCCCACCTGCTCAGCCGCACGGCCCGCGTAGACCTTGTAGCGGCGTACCGGGACGTCCAGGCGCCGCATGATGTGCAGCAGGCTCGTCCGGTCGTCGGCGATCTCGGCGGCGACCGGGGCCAGCGCGTCCGCGAGCGCCGAGCCCCGGCACGAGCGCAGCAGGTAGCGCACCCGCGCGGTCCCGGCGGTGGCACCGGCGAGATGGTCGTTGAGATAGATGCCCAACAGGGACATGTCGGTGGCCGGGGTCCGCTCGGCGCCCGGCGAATCCGCTCGCTGTTCCGTCATGACGCGGCTCCTGTCGTACTCCGGTCCTGCTCCACGGTCACCGTCGTGGTGATCCGTACGAGGCTGGGAGGGCGGGGTGTCGAGCCGGTCCCGAAGCGTACGGGGGGCTCGACCGGGGCGAGGGCACCGAGGCTCTCACCGCCGTAGGTGACGGTGGCCGAGGTGACCGGGTGCAGATCCCGGGCGCCGTACCACTGGTGCCGTCCGGCCCGGGCGCTGCCGTGGGTGCGTGCCCCCAGCAGCCATCGGGCGGGCCGGTCCCACAGTGCGATCCAGCCCGGACGGGCGGCGAGCCGGCCCGGGACCGCCCGCAGCGCCAGGCCCGGCAGGCTGCGGCGACCGGTGGTGAAGCGCAGGCGGAGCGGCGGGGCGGTGACGGTCCAGTGCCGGCGGCCGGCGATCCGCACCTCGACCGGCACGACCCGCACCTCGTCGAAGACGTACGTACCGGCGACGAAGTCCGCCGTCTCACGGGTTGGCGCCAGCAGCAGCCGGCGTCCACCGGCCTCTTCGACCATGACGTCGCTGAACGGCCCCCACGGCGACCGCGGCCAGTGCCCGAGTACCACGCGGGCACCGGACGTCGTGCCGATCCCCGCGATCCAGCCGTCGAAGCGCAGCGAGCGCACCGGCGACCGGGCACCCGCACGCCGGGCCGGGCCGGCGGATTCGTGATCGTGGGGGAACACGCGGGCCGGGTGCCCGGCCCCTCTGCCGCGAAACGAGCCGCCCCGGCGGGTGCGGCTTCGCCGTCGGCGGGTGTGGCCGAGGCCACGTCCCGGACGAGGTCCCTGTCACGTCGGGCGCCGGAAGGGGCGGTTACCGTCTACGACCAGATCCCCGCTCCCTTCCCTCGGACGGCCCGGCAGTGCAAGCTGATCTCTCCCCGGTCATCGCGGCCACCGCCCAGTGGCTGACCCGTGCCTTTCCCGCCTCCGGAGGCGCCCTGGCGTCCGCCCTGTGCGAGATCCAGGCCCGGCAGGCCGTGACGGTCGCGGCCCGGCTCAGGTACCCGACCGCGATGGACGCCGCCCTGCTCGACCTGGCCGGACCGGGCGGCTCCGGGAGTCTGGACTGGGTCACCGGCACCGACGCGGCCGTCGGCGACGACACGGACGAACACGCCTGGCGCACCTGGGTGGACGAGGTCGTGGCCAGCTGGGCGGCCTGTCTGCTGACCGACCCGGAACTGGCGGCCCGGGCTGTGGCCGCCCTCACCGACGGCAGCCACAGCACCGCGGCACCGGCGGAGTTCCGCCGCCTCGTCGCCCCCGGCGACAGCGACCGGAACGCCGCGGCCCTGCTGCGCCACCCGGATCTCCTCGCCCCCGTCGCCGACCTGCACCGGAACCAGCTCCGCGACCGCCTGAACCCGGGCCGCACGCTGATCGCCTGACACCCGGGCCCCCTGCTCCGCTCGGCCGGCGCACCCTTCCGCCCGCGCGGGCCCCGCGTGCCCCGGCCCCTCACCCTCCGTCACTCACCGGTTTGCCGTACATGGCCATGCCGTGCGCGCACGGCCGTCGGAGGCTGAGCGTGGGCTCGACGGCCCTGCGGCCACCGGTTCGCCGGACCGCAGCACGGCCGTCGTGCCACGCGCCGCCGCCGACGGAGGAGTGACCGACATGACCACCGCTCTCTCACGGAACTGGGAACACGCCGTCGTCACCGGCGGCGCCGGGTTCGTCGGCTCCCATCTGTGCGCCGCCCTGCTGGACGCGGGCGCGGCCGTCACCTGCGTGGACGACTTCAGCACCGGCCGGCCCGAGAACATATCGCCGCTGCTCGAACTGCCCGGTTTCACGCTCGTCCAGGCCGACGTCACCGAGGAGCTGCGGATCAAGCGGCCGCCGGACCTCGTCCTTCACTTCGCCTCGCCGGCGTCCCCGGCGGACTACCTGCGCCTCCCGCTGCACACGATGGAGACCGGCAGTCTCGGCACCCGCAACGCCCTGGAACTCGCCCACTCCTCCGGCGCCCGCTTCGTCCTCGCGTCGACCTCCGAGGTCTACGGCGACCCGTTGCAGAACCCCCAGGACGAGCGCTACTGGGGCAACGTCAACCCCGTCGGCCCGCGCAGCGTCTACGACGAGGCCAAACGCTTCGGCGAGGCGCTGACCACCGCCCACGCCGACGCCCAGGGCACCGACACCTGCATCGTGCGGCTGTTCAACACCTACGGCCCCCGGATGCGCGGCCACGACGGCCGCGCGGTGCCCACCTTCGTCCGCCAGGCCCTGGCCGGCGAGCCCCTCACCGTGACCGGTGACGGCCGCCAGACCCGGTCGCTGTGCTACGTCGACGACACCGTGCGCGGCATCCTCGCCGCCGCCGCCCACGGCATGCGCGGCCCCGTCAACATCGGCAACCCGACCGAGATCACCATGCTCGACCTGGCCCGCCTGGTCGTCGAACTCGCCGAGTCCTCCTCGGAGATCCGCTACATCGAACGCCCGGTGGACGACCCGGCCGTGCGCTGCCCGGACATCACCCTGGCCCGCGACAAGCTCGGCTGGGACCCGCGGGTCCGCGCCGAGGAGGGACTGCGCCGCACGATCGCCTGGTTCCGCGAGGCCGGCACCGAGGACTGACCCCGCCCGGGCACCCCGCACCCCCGCCCCCTGGTGTCCCCGACCGCCGAAAGGCCCGTCCGCCCATGCGCATCCTCGGAATCAACGCCCTCTTCCACGACCCCGCCGCCGCCCTGGTGATCGACGGACGGACCGTCGCCGCCGCGGAGGAGGAGCGGTTCTCGCGGCGCAAGCACGGCAAGAGGCCCCTGCCGTTCTCCGCCTGGGAACTGCCCGAGCAGGCCGCGGCCTGGTGCCTGAAGCGGGCCGGGCTGCGCCCGCAGGACCTCGACGCGGTCACCTACTCCTTCGACCCCGGGCTCGCCCGGCCCGCCGCGGACATGGGCCTCGACGACCCCTGGGACCACCTGCGGCTGACCTACGCCCGCGAGGCACCCGCCTTCCTCCGGACCGCCCTCCCCGGTCTCGACCCGGGCCTCGTCCGCTTCGTTCCGCACCACATGGCCCACGCCGCCTCCAGCGCCTTCGCCGCACCGGACGCCCAGAACTCCTCCGTCCTGGTCCTCGACGGCCGTGGCGAACGCGCCTCCCACCTGGCCGCCCGCCGGGTGGGCCCCCGCCTGGAGGCGCTGCACGCCCAGGACCTGCCGCACTCGCTCGGCCTGGTCTACGAGGAACTCACCGAACACCTCGGCTTCCTGCGCTCATCCGACGAGTTCAAGGTCATGGCCCTCGCCTCCCACGGCAGGCCGCGCATGCTCGCCGAACTGCGCCGCCACGTGTACCCCACCGGAGACGGCGGCTTCCACGCCACCGGGGTGCCCTGGCACGAGCTGTGTCCGCCCCGCAGGCCCGAGGAGCCGTGGACGCAGGACCACGCCGACGTCGCCGCCAGTGCGCAGGCCGTGCTGGAGGAGACCCTGCTCGACCTGGTGCGCTGGCTGCACGGCCGGACCCACGACCGGGTGCTCACCCTGGCCGGCGGCGTCGCCCTCAACTGCGTCGCCAACTCCCGTATCGCCCGCGAGGGACCCTTCTCCCAGGTGTGGGTGCAGCCCGCCGCTGGGGACGCCGGGACCGCTCTGGGCGGCGCCCTGCTGCTGTCCGCCGTGGAGGGCGACGAGCCGGAGCCGATGACCGGTGCCGACCTCGGCCGGGAGTGGTCCGACGCCGAACTCGGAGCCTGGCTGAAGACCGCCGCCGTTCCCTTCGAACGGCCCCCGGACATCGCCGCGACCGTCGCCCGCGCCCTGGCGGACAACGGGATCGTCGCCTGGTTCCAGGGCCGCTCCGAGTACGGCCCGCGAGCCCTCGGCCACCGCTCCCTGCTGGCCCACCCCGGCCACGCGGGCAACCTGGAACGGCTCAACGACGTCAAGGGCCGCGAACAGTTCCGGCCCGTCGCCCCCATGGTCCTCGCCGACCGTGCGGCCGACCTCTTCGACGGCCCGCTGCCCAGCCCGTACATGCTGTTCGTGCACGACGTGGCCCCTCAGTGGCGGGAGCGCGTCCCTGCCGTCGTACACGTCGACGGCACCGCCCGCATCCAGACCGTCGACCCGGTCCGCGAACCGCTGGTCGCCGCCATGCTCGGCGAGTTCGAGCGGCTCACCGGCCTGCCCGTGGTCGTCAACACCAGCCTCAACACCGCCGGCCGGCCCATGGTCGACGACCCGCGCGACGCCCTGGAGTGCTTCGGCTCCTCGCCCGTCGACCTGCTGGCCATCGGCCCGTACGCGATCCGGCGCGGCGACCTCTTCCGTACCGACTCCCGCAGCGACGACGCCGGAGGCCCCCGATGACCGAACCCGACGCCCCGGCGCACGGCGCTGAGTACGCCGTGGTGATCCCGACCCTCGGACGGCCCAGCCTGGGCGCCTGCCTGCACGCCCTCGCCGAGGCCACCGGGCCGGGCCCGGCCCGGATCGTCCTCGTCGACGACCGCCCCGACGCGGCGGCCCGGGCCGCCCTCACCGCCGACGTCCCGCCGTCCCTGCGTGCACGCACCGTCGTCGTGCCCGGCGGGGCACGCGGACCGGCCGCCGCACGCAACCTCGGCTGGCGGGCCGCCGGTGACGTGCCCTGGATCGTCTTCCTCGACGACGACGTCGTCCCCGGGCCCACCTGGGGCGACGACCTGACCCTCGACCTGGCCGCGGCGACCGCGCGCACCGCCGGGATCACCGCCCGCATCGAGGTGCCGCTGCCCGCCGGCCGGCGCCCCACCGACTGGGAACGCAACACGGCCGGCCTCGCCGACGCCCGCTGGATCACCGCCGACATGGCCTACCGCCGGGACGCGCTGACGGCCGTGGGGGGATTCGACGAACGCTTCCGGCGGGCCTTCCGGGAGGACGCCGACCTCGCCCTGCGCACGCTCGACGCCGGCTGGACGCTCACCACCGGCCGGCGCACCACCACCCACCCCGTACGGCAGGCCGGACGCTGGATCTCCGTCCGGCTCCAGGCCGGCAACGCCGACGACGTGCTGATGACCCGGCTGCACGGCCGTCACTGGTGGCGCCGGGCGGAGGCCTCCCGTGGTCGCCTGCCCCTGCACCTGGCGGTGACCGGAGCGGGAGTGGCGGCGCTCGGCTGCGCCCTGCTCGGCCGGCACCGGGCCGCCGCGGCCTGCGCCGCCACCTGGCTGGCCGGCACCGCGGAGTTCGCCCTCGCCCGCATCCTGCCCGGGCCGGGCACCCGCGACGAGGTGCTCACCATGACGGTGACCAGCGCCCTCGTCCCGCCGGCCGCGACCTGGCACTGGCTGCGCGGGCGCCTCCTGCACCGCAAGGCCCGGCCGCACACCCCGTTCCCGAGCGGCGAGCCGACGCCCGCGCCCCGTCCGGCGGCCCGAGAACGGCTGCGGTCATGACGCCGCGTCCAGGCCCCTGGCTGCTCTCCGGGGACGTGCGGCAGCACCCGTACGATCCGGGCAGCCCGTTGCCCGCTGCCGTGCTCTTCGACCGCGACGGCACGCTCGTCGCCGACGTCCCCTACAACGGCGACCCGTCGCTGGTCACGCTCATGCCCGGTGCCCGGCAGGCCGTGGACGCCGTGCGCGCCGCCGGGGTGCCCGTCGGCGTCGTCACCAACCAGTCGGGCGTGGCCCGGGGCCTGCTCACCCGCCGCGCGGTCGAGGCCGTACGGCTGCGGGTGGAGGAGCTGCTCGGGCCGTTCGCCGTCTGGGCCGTGTGCCCGCACGCGGCGGACGAGGGCTGCGACTGCCGCAAACCGGCCCCCGGCCTGATCCTGGCCGCCTGCCACCGCCTCGCCGTCCCGGCGGAACGCACCGCCGTCATCGGCGACATCGGAGCCGACGTGGAAGCGGCGCGGGCCGCGGGAGCCCGCGGGGTCCTGGTCCCCACGGCCGTCACCCGTGCCGAGGAGACAGCGGCGGCCGGGGCCACGGCACCGGACCTGGCGAGTGCCGTGCGTCTCGTCCTCGGCGAGGCCGTCGCCGCCCGGGAGCCGCGATGACGCCGACCCGCCTTCCCCGCACCCTCGTGGTCCGCCTCGACAGCTCCGGGGACGTCCTCCTGGCCGGCCCCGCCGTACGGGCCGTAGCCGCCGGATCCTCCCGCACCGCGCTGCTCTGCGGACCCCAGGGCGCCCCGGCCGGGCGGATGCTGCCCGGCGTCGACGAGGTGCTGACCTTCGACGCCCCCTGGGTCGGCCTGGAGCCGCCGCCGGTCACGCGGGCGGCCACCCGGCAGCTGATGGAGACTCTCACGGCAGGCCGCTTCGACCGCGCGATCGTGCTGGTGTCCTACCACCAGAGCCCGCTGCCCGTCGCCCTCCTGCTGAAGCTGGCCGGGATCGGACGGACCGCCGCCGACTGCGAGGACTACCCGGGCGCACTGCTCGACCTGCGGCACCGCAGACGGCCCCGCCGTCACGAGGCCCTGGCCGCCCTCGACCTGGCCCGTGCCGCGGGCTTCGAGCTCCCGCACGGCGACGACGGCCGGCTGCGCGTCCTGCCGCCCCCGCCCACCACCCACCTCACCGGCCCCGGCCCGTACGTCGTCCTCCACCCCGGCGCGGCCGTGCCCGCACGGGCCTGGACCCCGGCCCGCGCGGCACGGGCCGTGGCCGCACTGTCCGCGGCGGGGCACCGCGTGGTCGTCACCGGCGGGCGCGCCGAACGCGAGCTGACCGCCCGGGTGGCGGGGCGGCACGCCCTGGACCTCGGCGGCGCCACCGACCTGCCGCAGCTGGCCGGAGTCCTGGCGGCGGCCCGGGCCGTGGTGGCCGGCAACACCGGCCCGGCCCATCTGGCCGCCGCCGTGGGCACGCCCGTGGTCAGCCTCTTCGCGCCGGTCGTACCGGCCGAACGGTGGGCCCCCTACGGCGTACCGCACGTCCTGCTCGGCGACCCGCAGGCCGCGTGCGCGGACACCCGGGCCCGGCACTGCCCGGTGCCGGGACACCCCTGCCTGGACGGCATCGGCGACGCCGAGGTGCTCGCCGCCGTGGCGGCCCTCACGGACCACCCGGCGGACCGGGGAGAACACACCCAGCGAGGAGCGGCCGTATGAACATCCTGCTGTGGCACGTGCACGGCTCCTGGACGACCGCGTTCGTCCAGGGCCCGCACACCTACCTCGTCCCGGTCACCCCCGACCGCGGCCCGGACGGCCTCGGCCGGGCCCGCACCTTCACCTGGCCGGCCCCGGTCCGCGAGGTCACTCCCGGGGAACTCCGCGACACGCAGGTCGACCTGGTCCTCCTCCAGCGGCCCCACGAGCCGGCGCTGGCCGAACAGTGGCTCGGCGGACGCCGCCCCGGCCGGGACGTGCCCGCGGTGTACCTGGAGCACAACGCGCCGGACGGCGACGTGCCGGACACCCGGCACCCGTGCGCCGGCCGCGACGACCTGACGCTCGTCCACGTCACCCACTTCAACCGGCTGTTCTGGGACAGCGGGACCACCCGGACCGAGGTCATCGAGCACGGCATCGTCGACCCGGGCCACCGCTACAGCGGCCGGCTCGCCCGCGCCGCCGTCGTCGTCAACGAACCCGTGCGACGCGCCCGGTACACCGGAACGGACCTGCTGCCCGCCCTGGCCGAGGCCGTGCCGCTCGACGTCTTCGGCATGGGCACCGACGGCCTGGCCGGACGCCTCGGCCTGCCGGCCGACCGGTGCCGCACGGCCGACCTTCCCCAGAGCGAGCTGCACACGGCCCTGGCCGAACGCCGCATGTACCTGCACCCGGTGCGCTGGACCTCCCTCGGCCTGTCCCTGCTGGAGGCCATGCACCTCGGCCTGCCCGTGCTGGCGCTCGCCACCACCGAGGCGGTCGAGGCGGTCCCTCCCGGCGCCGGCACCCTGACCACCCGCCCCGACGTCCTGGCCCGCGCCGCCCGCCGCTACCTCCACGAACCGGAGGCGGCGGCCGCGGACGGGGCCCGCGCCCGGCAGGCGGCCCTCGAACGCTACGGGCTCAAGCGCTTCCTGGCCGACTGGGAGCGCCTGATCACGGAGGTGTGCTCATGACCCCGTCCCTCAGTCCCCTCCCCGCCGGACCGCTCGGCGGCGACCCGCTCGACCCGGGCGTCCTCGCCATCGCGCTCGTCTCCGAGCACGCCAGCCCCCTGGCCGCGCTCGGCGGCGTCGACGCCGGCGGACAGAACGTCCACGTCGCATGCCTCGCCGCCGCCCTCGCCGACCGCGGCCACCGCGTCACCGTCCACACCCGCCGCGACGCGCCCGACCTGCCCAGCCGGACGGAGCTGCGCGACGGCGTCGAGGTGCACCACGTGCCCGCCGGGCCGGCCGAGCCGCTCCCCAAGGACGAGCTGCTGCCCCACATGGACGCCTTCGGCCGCCACCTCGCCCGCGTCTGGCGCACCCGGGCCCCCGACGTCGTGCACTCCCACTACTGGATGTCGGGCCTGGCCGCCCTGCGCGCGGCCCGCGAGCACGGCCTGCCGCTGCTGCACACCTACCACGCCCTCGGCACGGTGAAGAGGCGGCATCAGCGGCTGGCCGACACCAGCCCGCCGGAGCGGATCCCCGGCGAGATCGAGGTCGGTCTTGGCTGCGACCGCGTCATCGCCACCTGCCGGGACGAGGCCCGTGAACTGGCCCTCATGGGCGTCCCCCCGCACCAGGTCGGCATCGTGCCGTGCGGCGTCGACACCGACCGGTTCACCCCGAAGGGCCCGGCCGCGCCGCGCGGACCGTACCCGCACCGGATCCTCCAGCTGGGCCGGCTGGTGCCGCGCAAGGGCGCCGCCGTCACCGTCGCCGCACTGGCCCGGCTGCCCGGGACCGAGCTGGTCGTGG
>NZ_WWIC01000358.1:0-25978 GCF_009872555.1 Streptomyces sp. SID5643 | reverse complement strand
CGGCCAGACCCACGCCACCGCCGCCCGAGCCACCGCCCGCGCGACGACCGGCGCCGGCCACGCCCCCGCCGGTTCCGGCGCCCGTGCCGCCGGTGCCCGAACCCCCGGCACCCGCTCCCCCGGCACCCGCCCCGTCGGCCACCCCCGCACCGGGTCCGTCCGCGGCGCCCGTGCACTACCCGCGCTATCGCGCCGCCCCGCCCCGGCCACGGCCGGCGAACGGCACGCTGTCGCCGCTCACCTTCGTCCTGCTCGTCACGGTGCCCGCGGTGGTGGCCGTCGCCGCGCTGCGCGCGCGCTGATCCCTGAAGCCCTGGAGGTACCCCTTGCCGGAATGGCTTGTTCTCACCCTCGCGATGCTGGCCGCCTGTGCCGTGGTGGTCGTCATCACCTTCGTACGCCACCGCGCGGCGCCCGAGGACGAGGACCCCAGTGAGACTCCGGACGTCATCGAGTACATGACGATGTGGATCGGCGTGGTCTACGCCATCGTCCTGGGCCTGGCGATCGCCGGTGTCTGGGAAGGGCGCAGCGCCGCACAGGACCACGTCCAGGCCGAGGCGGCCGCGCTGCACGAGATCTCGGAGCGGGTGAGGGTCTATCCGGCGGAAGAACGCGACCGCATCCGGGACGACATCCGGACGTATGTCAGCCATGTCGTGACCACCGAGTGGGACACGATGGCCGACGAGGGCGCGGTCACCGAGCGCGGCGCCCGGCTCTTCGAGCGGATCCGCCAGGACGTCACCGACTACGAGCCGGTGACGGACTTCGAGGCCCAGGCCTACCAGCCGTTGATGGACCAGGTGACCGCCGCGAGCCAGGCGCGGATCGCCCGGGCGGAGTCGACCGGGGAGACGATGCCGGGCGTGGTGTGGTTCGGGCTGATCGCCGGGGCCGTCGTCACCATCGGGATGATCTTCGCGTTGCAGATCCGCAGAACCACACGCGAGCTGGTGCTGGCCGGGCTGTTCTCGGCGCTGATCGCCTTCCTGCTGTTCCTGATCTGGGACTTCGACTCTCCCTACAGCAGGGGCGTGACAGCCTCGGCCGATCCGTTCCTGAACCTCTTCCCGGGCATCGGGGACTGACGACGCCTCGCACCACACCGTCCGGCCGGGGGGCGCGCGACACGCCGTCGCCGTCCCCCGGCCGCAGGGCGGGTGGTCCCCCGGGCGGCCCACACCCGTGCCCCATTCGCACTACAGCGATCGCGCCGCCCCGCGTGCTTTCTTAGCGTTTCGGGCATCGAGGTGCATTTGTGACGTGAGCGGAACAGGTCCGCGATTGCTCCTCGGGGACCCGGAGGATCCACCATGCGCGCGATATGCCTCGCTTCGGCCGTACTGCTGGGCGCCGGCGCCCTCACCTCCTGCGTGCCCGCCGACGCGGCGATCCGGACCGACTTCGGCTTCAGCGTCGAACCCTCCACCGTCAGGGCCGGGGGCGACGTCACCCTGCGGGTGGTCCGCAACGAGGCCTGCCAGGGCGAGGCGGCGGTCAACTCACCGGTCTTCGACCTGGTCACGATCCCGCCGCAGGAGTCCTGGGCGACGGCCACCGTCGACTGGGACGCCAAGCCCGGTGCCGTGTACGACGTGGAGTTCGAGTGTGACGAGTCGAGCGGCACCGCGCACCTGACGATCGCGGGAGGCCGCCCGACCCACCACCCGACCCATCACCCGACGCGCCACCCCCACAAGGGGGTGCACGCCGGGGAGGGCGGCACCATCGCCGGATTCGACCTCAAGGAGATCGGCCTCGGCGCCGCGCTCATCACCGGGTCGCTCGGTGTCGCCTACCACTTCGCGCGCCGCCGCACCGACGAGGACGCCGGCTGACTCCTCCCGCACCGCAGGTCTTCACCCCGGCTCACCGATGGGGAGAGCCGGGGCGAAGACCGATCACGTGCGAGGTGACGGCGCGTCGAAGAAGCGTGCGGCGAGGGCGTCAGATGTTCCGCTCGGCACGGCGGCGCATCCAGAAGACACCGCCGCCGACCACGGCCGCGGCCACGAGACCGCCGCCGATGGCCACGTCGGTCGGCGTCGCACCGGTGGTGCTGCTGCCGCCGATACCGCCGCGGACACCGCCGATGACGGTGAAGGCCTGCGGCTTGGTCATCCGCCTGCCGTTGCAGTCGACCGTGATGTCGTAGGGCCCCGGTCGGGCGTTGCTGTTGATGATGGCGGTGCCCCGCGCGGTCCCGCTGCCGCCGCCGCTGCCGGCGTCGTTGCCGCCGCCGCCCCGGTTGCCCTCGTTGCCCTTTCCGCCACCGCCACCGCCACCGCCACCGCCGCTGACCGGCGAGAGCTGCGTCGGCGAGAACGCGCTGGACGTCGCCGTGCCGCCGTTGCGGCAGCCGTCGACCGTGATGGTCAGCTGGCCGCCGCGGGCGATCACGCTGGGCAGGGCGGTGATGTTGCTGGGCGTGTCCCACGCGACGGCCGCGGGGGCGGAGAGGCCGAGGGCGGCGACCGCTGCGCCGGCGACCGCCAGGGCACGAGTGTTACGCATGTGAACCTCCGCGGAAGACGCCCCGGGACCCGTCCCCGGTCGATCGGCGAGAAAGCGCCTCCCAGAACGACAGTCAGTTGCCGTGCCCCGAGCCGCATTTCGGGAATGGTCCGTCCTGGTGAGAAAAGGCGGTGGGGGAAAACCGCGCAACCGGATATCACCGCAGGTCACGGACCGTCAGAAATATCTTCGCGGCGGCAACTCGGATGGCGCACCGCATGTCGCCGTACCGCCCCGCGCCTCCCCCGGCCACCCGTTCGCCGCCGCCCCGTCGCCGGTTTCCCGCACGCCACTTAGCGTGTCGCTATGCGCGATGGACACGGCGACGGCCGCGTCGAGAGGGGATGGCGAATGTCTGCGTCCGAGCTGGCCCTGGCGGAAGAGGAGGCCCGGCCCAGGAAGCGCGCCCCATGGGGTGTGATAGCGCTGGTTCTGCTGACCGGCCTCGCGCTCATCCGGAACGGTTCGGGGGAGTTCGACGAGGGCCCGCCGCAGCCGGCGACCGCGGCCGCTGCCGACAGCCGGGTACCGGGCGGTACCTTCGCCGGGACCGTGCGGCCCTTGCCCTACGCCCTCCCGGACCGGGTCCGGATCCCGGCGATCCAGGTCGACGCGCCGATCATCCCCGTCGGGCTGGACGCGGACGGCTGGGTCGGTGCACCGCCGCCGGAGGACCCCAACCTGGCCGGCTGGTTCACCGGTGCCGTCACCCCCGGCGAGAAGGGCACGGCGGTCGTGGTCGGCCATGTCGACAACCAGCAGGGCCCTGCCGTCTTCTACGGGCTCGGGGCCCTGAAGCAGGGACATCGCGTCGAGGTCGCCCGGCAGGACGGAAAGACCGCCGCATTCGAGATCTACGGCGTCGAGGTGTTCGAGAAGGACAACTTCCCCGGTGACCGTGTCTACGCGTCCAAGGGCGCGGCGGAACTGCGGGTCATCACCTGCGGCGGCGGTTTCTCCAAGCAGGACGGATATGCGGGGAACGTCGTCGCCTTCGCCCGCCTGGTCGAGGTGCGCTGAGCGTTCCCGGCCGGGCGGGCGAAAGCCCCACGGTGTCCTTACGCGTAGTGCCGCCGGGGCACCGTGACGTGGTACCCGGAGTCCAGCAGTTCGGGGAGGTAGCGCCGCAGGGCCCGCACACTCTGCGAGCGGTCGCCCCCGGCGTCGTGGGCGAGCACCACGACGCCGGGGGCGGCGCCGCGTTCGACCCGGTTCGCGATGGAACGGGCCCCGGGGGTGGTCCAGTCGAGGGTGTCGACCGTCCAGGCGAGCGGCTCCATGCCCAGTTCGGCGCCGATCTGGAGGGCGGCGCGGTTCCAGGCTCCGTAGGGCGCGCGGAACCACTCGGGGCGCTCCCCGTAGGCGTCCTCGATGACGTCGGAGGTGCGTTCCATCTCCGAGCGGATCTGCCGGCGGGTGAGGCGGGTGAGCAACGGGTGGGACCAGGTGTGGTTCCCCACGACGTGGCCCTCGTCGGCCATCCTGGCCAGCATTCTCCGGCCGCCGGCGACCATCTCGCCGCACACGAAGAACATCGCGCGCACGTCGTACTCGGCCAGGGTGTCCAGGATGTCCGGGGTGTAGCGGGGGTCGGGGCCGTCGTCGAAGGTCAGCACCATGGTGCGGCCCCGGCCGGACACCCGCAGCAACGGTTCGCGGCGCACCAGGGTCCGCCGGGGCGCGGCGCGCGGCGGGCCGTAGCCGGTCAGCGGCTGCAACCGGTACGCGGAGGACTTGACGAGGCGGCGGGTCTGGGGGCCCGCGGCCGGGGCGGAGGAGGTGACGGTCCCGTCCGCGGTGACAGCCGTGACCACTCCGGCCGTGGCGGCCGCCCCCACGGCGCCGGCCCCCGCGATCAACGCCCGGCGCCGGGTGAGCAGCCGGGAGAGCAACTGATCCTTCTTCATGACTCATCAGTCGCCCGGCGGAAGGCCGACGCACGCGAGCAACACCGGTGTGGCGGCACACTTTCACCCGTTCGGCCCACGCAGGTGGGTCAGCGGCGGCGCACCAGGGGGAAGGGCAGGGTCTCGCGGATCGTCAGTCCGGTGAGGAACATGACGAGCCGGTCCACGCCGATACCGAGGCCGCCGGTGGGCGGCATGGCGTATTCGAGGGCGTCGAGGAAGTCCTCGTCGAGCTCCATCGCCTCGGGATCGCCCCCGGCGGCGAGCAGGGACTGGGCGGTCAGCCGGCGGCGCTGCTCGACGGGGTCGGTGAGTTCGGAGTAGGCGGTGCCGAGTTCGGTGCCGAAGGCGACGAGGTCCCAGCGTTCGGCGAGGCGCGGGTCGGTGCGGTGCTGCCGGGTGAGCGGGGAGACGTCGGTGGGGAAGTCCTTGTAGAAGGTGGGCAACCGGGTCTTCTCCTCGACGAGCCGCTCGTACATCTCCAGGACGACGTCGCCGTGGCCGTCGTCGGCGGTGTACGGAACGCCGGCTCGGTCGCACAGGCGCAGCAGCTCCGGCAGTTCCGTGCCGGGGTGGATCTCCTCTCCGAGGGCCTCGCCGATGGCACCGTAGACGGTCTTGACGGGCCACTGGCCGGAGATGTCGTACTCCTTGCCGTCCTTGTGGGCGACGGGGGTGCCGAAGGCGGCGGTCGCGGCGCCCTGGATCAGTTCACGGACCAGGTCGAGCATCACGTCGTAGTCGGCGAAGGCCTGGTAGGCCTCCAGCATCGTGAACTCGGGATTGTGCTTGTAGGAGACGCCCTCGTTGCGGAAGGTGCGCCCCATCTCGAAGACCTTCTCCAGGCCGCCGACGCACAGCCGCTTCAGATACAGCTCGGGAGCGATGCGCAGATACAGGTCGAGGTCGTAGGCGTTGATGTGGGTGGTGAAGGGGCGGGCGTTGGCGCCGCCGTGGATCTGCTGGAGCATCGGGGTCTCGACCTCCAGATAGCCGCGTTCCAGCAGGCCCTGGCGCAGGGCCTGGACGGCGGTGGAGCGGGCGCGGACCACCTGGCGGGCGTCGGGGCTCGCGACCAGGTCGAGGTAGCGGCGGCGGACCTTGGCCTCCGGGTCGGCCAGCCCGCGGCGTTTGTCGGGCAGCGGGCGCAGGCACTTGCCGGTGAGCTGCCAGGAGGTGACGAAGACGGTCGGCTCGCCCTTGTCGCTGACGCCCGCCTCGCCGGTGACGCTGATGTGGTCGCCGATGTCGGTGTCGGCTGTGAAGCGGTCCAGGGCGGGGCCGGAGCGGTCGCGGGTGAGGGCGAGTTGGTGGTCGCCCGACCAGTCGCGCAGGACGACGAAGACGATGCCGCCGAAGTCGCGGAGCAGCATGATCCGGCCGGCGACGGTGACCTGCTCGCCCGGCCGGACCTCGGCGAGGGTGTGGGTGCGGGCCGGGACGGCCACCGGGTAGGGGTCGGTGCCGTCGGCGCGCAGCCGGTCGAGCGTGCGGTGCCGGACGCGGACCTGGTCGGACAGACGGGAGAGGGGGTCGGCGGGCTCGGTCCCGTCCCCTCCGGCGAGGCCGAGCGCCGCCAACGACGGCAGCCCCGCCGTCGTGGCGGGGCGCTGCCCGCCCTTCGGGTGCCCCTTTCCCTTGCCCCACAACGTGCGCATGGACGGTACGGAGACGAAGCCCTCGGCGATGCCGGAGGCGAGACCGACCCGGGCGAGGGAGGCGGCCTCCGCGTAGCAGAGGAACCGGGGGTACCACTCGGGGTGGTACTTGGCGTTGGAGCGGTACAGGGCTTCCAGCTGCCACCACTTGGAGAAGAACAGCAGCAGGCGGCGCCAGAGGCGGAGCACGGGTCCGGCCCCGATGCGGGCGCCCTCTTCGAACACGGAGCGGAACACGGCGAAGTTCAGGGACACCTTGCGCACGCCGAGTTTCGGGGCGGCGGCGCACAGTTCGGCGACCATGAACTCCATGACGCCGTTGGGGGCGGCGCGGTCACGGCGCATCAGGTCCAGGGACACGCCGTCCTTGCCCCAGGGCACGAAGGACTGGATCGCCAGGAGCCGGCCGTCCCGGTCGAGGGCCTCGGCGAGGAGGCAGTCGCCGTCGGCGGGGTCGCCGAGGCGGTCCAGGGCCATGGAGAAGCCGCGTTCGGTCTCGGTGTCGCGCCAGGCGTCGGCCCGTTCGACGAGCCGGCGCATCTCCTCCTCGGAGAGCGTGGAGTGGCGGCGGACCCGGCAGGTGACGCCGCTGCGGCGGATCCGGTTGACGGCCTGGCGGGTGACGCGCATGTCGCGGCCGTCGAGGTCGAAGTCGAGGACGTGCAGGATCGCCTCGTCACCCAGCTGGAGCGCACCGAGCCCGGCGCGGACGAAGGCCCGGGCGCCCTCCTCGGAGGCCCCCACCACCGCCGGGACCCAGGCGTGGCGGCGGGCCACCTCCTGCCAGGCGGCGATCGCGTGCGGCCAGGCCTCCCGGTCGCCCACCGGTCTCCGCCGGCCAGGCACACCCCGGCCTCGACGCGGTAGGTGACGGCCGCCTTGCCGCTGGGTGAGAAGACGACGGCCTTGTCGCGGCGGGTGGCGAAGTAGCCGAGGGAGTCCTGGTCGCCGTAGCGGCCGAGGAGGGCGCGGATGCGGGTCTCCTCGTCGTCGTGCAGGGCCGCTTCCAGCCGCTGGGAGCGGAACAGGGTGGCGGCGGCGTTCAGCAGGGCGAGTGCGCCGAACAGGCCGAGCAGGAAGAACAGGGCGTGCGGCGGGCGGCCGTCGAAGGAGCCGGCGGGCACCAGGCCGCCGCAGACCCGGTTCGCGGCCCAGGCCAGGCGCTCGCCGCTCGGCAGACTGCCCGGGAACGCCTCGACCAGGGCCCAGCCGACCAGGATCGCCAGGACCAGGCCCGCCACCAGGACGGCCAGGGCCCGGCGGACGGCGGCGCGGCGGGAGGCGGCGTAGAACTCCTTGCGGGCGTGGATCAGCAGGACCAGGGCGAGGCCGCACACGATGAAGGACGGGACGGACTCGGCGAACTCGCCGACGGCCATGCCGAGGATGTCGGTCAGGACCAGCAGGCCCAGGTAGACGACGACCAGCCACCAGGCGATCTTCTTGCGGGCGCCGGTCGCGGCGGCGAGCAGGAACAGGAAGACCGCGTAGGCGAGGTTGGCGCTGACCGGAACGAGCAGCAGGTCCAGGAAGCGGACGAGAGGGCGCAGGCCGGTGCGCAGCGGGGGGATCAGCGCCAGCAGGGCGCAGAGCAGTCCGAGGGCCCCGAAGAAGACGGCGAAGCCCTGCGGTACCCGGCTCAGGAAGCCGTGCGCCCGGTGGGGCGGCCGTATCGGTCCTGAGGTGTCCTCGGCCGTCCCGGGGTCCGCGATGACGCTCATGCTTTCGACTCTAGGAACACCCGCGCCTTGTCGCCCGTCGAGCGCTCTCGCCCCGTGCGGCACAGGAACCCCGTGGCTTCGCCCGGCGGCCCGTCCCGCCCGGCAGCCGGACGTGCGGGTTCCGATAGCCTCGCGGCGTGACGGAACAGCACGCCCATCGGTTCGAGCGGGGCACGGACGGGCCCAAGGTGATCGTGGTCGGGGTGGACGGCTCCGACTCCTCCCTGCGGGCCGCGGCCTACGCCGCAGGCCTGGCCCGCCGGCAGCACGCGCTGCTCGCCGTGGTGTACGTGCAGCCGGTGCTGGCCGCGGGCGCGGCGCTGGGGGCGCCGGTGGCGGATACGACGGACGAGATCGCCGAGGACCTGATGGCGCAGATCCGGGAGGCGGCCGAGCGGCTCAAGGGGATGTTCGAGGTCCGCTGGGAGTTCCATACGCTCCGCGGCGATCCCTTCAACGGCCTGGTGACGGCGGCCGACGAACTCAAGGCGGACGCGGTGGTGGTCGGCGCCTCGGAGCAGGCGGGCCACCGCATCGTCGGCTCGGTGGCGGTGCGCCTGGTGAAGGCGGGGCGGTGGCCGGTGACGGTGGTGCCGTAGCGGGTGACGCCCGGGCGGGCCGTGACCGCCCGGGGCCGTGCCGGCGGGCCGCTGGTGCGCGGCCCGCCCTTCGCGAGCCGCCGTCAGGTGTCCGCGGGGCTCCGGCAGCCGGAGCGGGGCTACTCCCCCATCACCAGCCCGTCCCCGGCCGCGCCGCGGCTGAGCACGACGTCACGGATGCGGTCGCGGACGGCCCGGACGTCGGCGCCCTGCGCGATCGCCCGGTTGAGGTTGACGACCCGGCCCGCGTCGACGTCGAACAGCTGAGGGACGAACTCCGCCTTCGTCACCTTCCAGCGCTCGCCGGGCCGTGCGGGCGGGGCGAAGGTGAAGCGGCCCAGGGTGGACTGGTTGCCCCGCGGGTCCTTGGCGCCCTGGTGGTTGGTCATCTCGCCGGCGATCTGGTCCCCCATGCCGTAGATCACCCAGGTGCCGTTGACCTTCTCGTAGGCCTGGGGCACGTGTGCGTGGGTGCCGAGGATCAGGTCGATGTCGGGGCGGTCCCCGGTGCGTGCGGCGGTGAGGGTCCGGGCCAGGGTCAACTGCCGGTCGTCGGGGGCGTCCTGCCACTCGGTGCCCCAGTGCAGGGACACCGCGACGACGTCGGCGCCCGCCCGGCGTGCGGCCCGGGCGTCCTCGACGATCCTGGCCTCGTCGATGAGGCTGACGGCCCACGGCTGCCCGTCCGGGAGGGGGAAGCCGTTGGTGTCGTAGGTGTAGGCGAGATGGGCGACCGTGGCCGTGCCGGCCCGCAGGACCGTCGCCGTGCGTGCCTCCTGCTCGGTGCGGGCCGATCCGGCGTGCCGGACCCCTGCCCGGTCGAGGGCGTCGAGGGTGCGGCGGATGCCCTCGGCGCCGTCGTCCAGGGTGTGGTTGGAGGCGGTGGAGCAGCCGTCGTAGCCGGTGGCGGCGAGGGCCCGGGCCACCTCCGGCGGGGACTTGAAAGTCGGGTAGCCGGTGTAGACGCCGTCCGCGCCGTAGACGGTCTCCATGTGGCACAGGGACACATCGGCGCGGGAGACGACGGAGCGGATCCCGGCCAGCATCGGCCGGAAGTCGTAGCCGGTGCCGCCGGCGTCGAAGCGGGCCCGGTCGATGATCGTGCTGTGCGGGAGGACGTCACCTGAGGCGACGAGTGTGAAGCCGCGGGGCCCGGCGGCGGCCGGTGCCGGGCGACCACGGTCGGGCTTGTCGTGGCCGCGGGCCTGGCAGGCGGCGCCTGCGGCGAGGACGACGGTCAGGGCCAGGGCGATCTGTCGACTGCGCGCGAGCATGCATTCACCCCACTGTGGGCGTTGTGGTCGTATTTACGCACAATCAGGAAAGAAGGCTCTCGGTGCCCCACGCGGCTCCGACACGCTCATCAGCCCGTCCGGCACCCGCATGGCCGGGCACCCCGACCGTTCGTCGAACCGTTCGTCGACGCGATCGACCGTCCGCCGCACAGCGGGGTACGTGCCCTGTGCCGGGGCCACGCCCTGCGGTGGCATACGGCCATGACGGCCGGATCCACTCTCACCGACGGAACGACCGCCGAGCACGAGCTCGCCGCATTGCAGCGGGAGCACGGCCGGCCCCTCTTCGCGTTGCTGCTGCGGCTCTGCGACGGCGACCGGCAGCGCGCGGAGGACCTGGTCCAGGAGACGCTGGTGCGTGCCTGGCAGCACCCCGAGGCCCTGCGCGCCGACGACTTCGACTCCGTACGGCCCTGGCTGATGACCGTCGCGCGACGGCTCGCGATCGACGCCCGGCGGGCCCGCCAGGCCCGTCCGCCCGAGGTCGGGGACGCGGTGCTGGAGAACGCGCGGGTCATCTCCGACCACGCCGAGCGGGCCGCGGCGATGCTCGACGTCCGCCAGGCTGTGAAGACACTCACTCCACAGCACCGTGAAGTCCTGGTGCTCGTGTACTTCCAGGGGGCGAGTGTGGCGGAAGCGGCGGCAACCCTCGGGATCCCGCCCGGTACGGTGAAGTCCCGCGCGTACTACGCGCTGCGCGCCCTGCGCAGGGTGCTACCGGGTTACGCCGCCGACCTGCGGTGAAACCAATGGATGGGTCAAGCCTCCGTAAAGCGCCTTGCCGATGACCCCGGTTGAGTAATCGGCTGTTCTCATCCGTGTTCCGGAGGGGGCCTTCAGCGTCCCCGGGGGCCCGGTGTCGGGCAACGCGCACGTACCGGAGGAAGGCAGGACGGGATGCTGGACAGAGAGCAGGGGAGCACGGACGGCGCCGACGGCGAACTGACCGTTCCCATGGCGTGGTTGTACGCCGAGTACATCGCCGACGAGCTGCTGCGGACGGGCGATCTGATGCCGCCGACGTCCTTCGAGTTCCGCGCCGGGCGGGACGCCCTGGCGCTGACCATCTTCCTGTCCGACACCGACGGGGAGCTGTCCGGCATCCGGGTCGTCACCCAGTTGGAGACGTGGCTGTCGCTGACCGCGTACGACCAGCCGTGGCAGGAGTGGGTACGCGAGCGGCTGACCGAGCTCGCCGCGGGCGCCGCGCGGACGGGTGGCCCCGCACCCGACCTGGACCTCGCGGAGGAGGCCTGGCGCTGGCTTCAGGAGACGGAGCTGCTCGCACCCGATCTGAACGCGGTTCCGGGCGGTGCTCCCGTGGTCGGGGAGGACGACGGGCCGAAGGTCTGGACGCCCGCCTGGCAGCTCGGACTGCCCCTGGGACACCTCGCCATCCACCTTTTTTAGATTTCTGCGGCCCCGGACCAATCCGGGAGCCGGAGGGCTCCGAATCCTTTGGTTGCGATTGTGTCACCGGCTTGAGTGATTCCGCTGCCTGGTCCGTACCGGTGGGAGCAAGGAGTAACCCCACCCGCACCCAACGGCACGAGGATTCGGCATGAGGTCCCTGGAGAGGCATCGCGACGTCGCGGCCTACGCGCTCGGCGTGCTGGACGAGGCGGAGGCCTTCCGCTTCGAGGACCACCTCATGGAGTGCCCTCGGTGCGCTGCAGAGGTGACGGAATTCGGCGCCACCACACGGCAGTTGATGCTGTACCGGCGCTCCACGCCCCGGTTCGTGCACCCGATGGCGCAGCCCGGTCCGCGCATGCTGGACGGGCTGCTGGCCGAGGTGGCGACCCGGCGCCGGACCGGACGCAGGCGTCTGCTGTTCGCCCTGGCTGCCTCGGTGGTCTTCGCGGCGTCCGTACCGGGCATCGCGATGATGGCCCAGGGCAGCAGCGCCGAGGAGCCCCGGACGGTCGCGGCGACCGACGCGCGGACGGGGGTGTGGGCGCAGGTCACGACGGCGGACGAGGCCTCGGGCAGCCAGGTCGAGCTGAAGGTGAAGGACGCCGCGGGGCCGCGCGCCTGCCACCTGGTCATCGTCGGACGCGACGGCACCGAGGAGACCGCGACCAGCTGGCACGGGCCCGGTCACGACGCCGACCCCGACACGATGATGGCCAGCTCCTCCATGCATCCGGGGCAGATCGCCCGCTACGAGATCCGCTCGTCCTCCGGCGAGGTCCTGTGGAGACTCCAGCCGAGCTGACCATCCGTCCGCCCCGGTCGCCGGGCGCTCCCCCCGCCCCGGTGTGAGACTGCTGGACGACGCACCCGGGAGATCACCGGGTGCCCGCGGTCACGGCGGAGGGAGACGAGGTGGCGACGGCAGAGACCGGCGGCGGTCGTCTGGAGGAGTTCCTCGCCGACCCGGAGACCTCGGCGCTGGAACTGCCCGCCGCGGTCGCCCGCTGCACCGCGGCCCTCGGACTCCAGCACTCCGTGGTGTACCTGGCCGACCTCCAGCAGCGCCGGCTCGTGCCGCTCACCGACGTGACCCGGTCCCTGCCCGTCGACGACTCGCTCGCCGGCTGGACCTACCGCACCCAGTCGCTGCGGGTCGAGGAGTCCGAGACGGGCGGCATGACGGCCTGGATCCCCCTGCTGGACGGCGCCGAGCGGCTCGGCGTCCTCGCGGTGCTGTCCCCGTCGCTGACCCCGGGGGTACTGCGCCGCGGCCGGGCCCTCGCCACGCTGCTCGCCATGATGATCACGTCGAAGCGGGCGTACAAGGACTCCTTCGTCCGGCGTACGCGCACCGAGCCGATGCGGCTGCCCGCCGAGATGCTGCGGGCCTTCCTGCCGCCGCGCACGATCGGCACGGCCCACGTGGTGTCCACGGCCGTCCTGGAGCCGGCCTACGAGCTCGGCGGCGACGCCTTCGACCACTCCCTCACGGAGACGGCCCTGCACGCCACGGTCCTCGACGCCATGGGGCACAACCTGGCCTCCGGGCTCACCACGGCCGTGGCGCTGGCCGCGTGCCGCAACGCCCGGCGGACCGGGGCGGACCTGCCCGAGCTGGTCGAGTGCGTCGACGACGCCCTGGCGCACTGGCTCCCCGACCAGTTCTGCACGGGTGTGATGGCCCAGCTGGACCTGGCGTCCGGGGTGCTGCGGTGGAGCAACTGCGGGCACCCCACCCCGCTGCTCATCCGCGACCAGCGGCTGCACACCGACGCCATGCTGCGCGAGCCCGATCCGCCGATGGGGCAGCCGTCCCTGCTCGCCGGGCGGCAGCGGCAGACGCACGAGATCGCGCTGAAGCCCGGCGACCGGGTCCTGATGTACACCGACGGGGTGACCGAGGCCCGGACCGGTGACGGCGCCGAGTTCGGCCTCGAACAGTTCGCCGACTACATCATCCGGGCGATGGCCGCGGGCGAGCTGGCGCCCGAGACGCTGCGGCGGCTCATCCACTCCATCCTCGACTCGCCCACCAGCCGGCTGCGCGACGACGCGACCATCCTGATGTTCGAGTGGACACCGCCACCGCGCTGACGGGGCCCCGTCTCACTTGAGCAGGCGGGACATCCTGCGGTCCGCGAGCGGCTTGCCGCCCGTCTGGCAGGTCGGGCAGTACTGGAGCGAGGAGTCCGCGAAGGACACCTCGCGGATGGTGTCGCCGCACACCGGGCAGGGCTCGCCGGTACGGCCGTGGACGCGCAGTCCGCTCTTCTTCTCGGCCTTCAGCCGCCCGGCCGCCACGCCCCGGGACCGTTCGACCGCCTCGGTGAGCGTGTCGCGCAGGGCCGCGTACAGCCGCCCGGTCTCCTCCTCGCTCAGCGACGCCGCCAGCTTGAACGGCGACATCCTCGCCGCGTGCAGGATCTCGTCGCTGTAGGCGTTGCCCACGCCCGCGATCAGGCTCTGGTCGCGCAACGCGCCCTTGAGCCGGCGCCGTTCCCCGGCCAGGAGCTCCGCGAGGCGCCGCTCGCCGAAGTCGTCCGCGAGCGGATCGGGGCCGAGCCGGGCCACGCCCGGGACCTCCTGCGGGTCGGCCACGACGTACACCGCGAGCCGCTTCTGGGTGCCGGCCTCGGTGAGGTCGAATCCGGCGCCGGTCTCCAAAGCCACGCGCAGCGCGAGGGGGCCCTTGCCGGGGCGGGGCGGGCCGTCGGGGAGACGGTCCTTCCAGTGCAGCCAGCCCGCTCGGGCCAGGTGCGTCACGAGGTGCGGGCCGTCCGCGGTCGCGAGGTCGAGGAACTTGCCGTACCGGCGCACGGCGGTGACCTCGTGGCCCTCCAGCGCGGACAGGGGCGGGTCGTACGTCTTCAGGACGCTGATCGCCACGGGCAGCACCCGCACGATCTCGTGGCCGACGAGGTGCTCGGTCAGGAAGTCCTTGAGCGCCTCGACCTCGGGGAGTTCCGGCATGGGTCCAGAGTGCCACGCCCGGTCAGCCGGGGCCGGTCACCACGAACTCGCACCACACCGCCTTGCCGCCGCCCCGGGCCTCCACGCCCCACACGTCGGTGAGCAGCTCGACCAGGAGCAGGCCCCGTCCGGAGACGCCCGAGTCGCCCGCCTCCCGGCGGCGTGGCAGGGCGCTGGAGGAGTCCTCGACCTCGACCCGCAGCCGGCGCTCCGAGCCGGTGAACGCCCGCAGCGTGACGACCGCGGAGCCCTCGGTGTGCATCAGGGCGTTGGTGATCAGCTCGTCGGCGACCAGTTCGATCTCGTCGGCGCGCTCGCCCGCCCCCCACCCGGTGACCGCGGTGCGGATCATGTGCCGGGCCTCGGAGAGGGCGCCCGGGTCACCGGGGGCCACATGCCGCTGGAGCCGGCGGCCGGACCGCGTGCCGTCCGGGTCGCGGCGGCGCAGCAGGAGCAGCGCCACATCGTCGTCGCCGCCCCGCTCGGCTGCCACGTCGATGAGCCGGTCGGCCAGGTCCCGTACGTCCTCGGGGCCGGTGTCGACGAGCGCGGTGAGGGTGCGCATGCCGTCGTCGAGGTCGGCGCCGGGCTGCTCCACCAGGCCGTCGGTGCACAGCAGCAGGGTGTCGCCCGGGTCGAGCTCTATGGTGCCCACGGGGTAGTCGAGGCGGCCGAACTCGGCGGACAGGCCGAGCGGCAGTCCGCCGGGGACGGTGACACGGCGGCAGGAGCCGTCGGTGTGCCGCACCAGCGGGTCGATGTGCCCGGCCCGGACCATCTGGAGTACGCCGGTGGTCAGGTCGGCCTCGGCGTAGAGGCAGGTCGCGGAGCGGTCGGTGTCGAGTTCGTGCAGGAAGACGGAGGCCCGGGCCATGACGGTGGCCGGGGGGTGTCCCTCGGCGGCGTAGGCGCGCAGCACGATGCGCAGCTGGCCCATGACGGCGGCCGCGTGCGTGTCGTGGCCCTGGACGTCGCCGATGACGGCGCCGACCCGGCCGCCGGGCAGCGGGATCAGGTCGTACCAGTCGCCGCCGATGTCCCGGCCGAAGGAGCCGCCGATGGTGGCGGCGCGGTAGCGCACGGCGACGTCGGCGCCGGGCACGCTCGGGATGGTCCGGGGCAGCATGGCTTGCTGGAGCCCCTGCGCGAGGTCCATCTCCTGCTCGTAGAACATGGCCCGCTGCAGGCTCTGCGCGATGCTGCTGCCGAGGGCGACGAGGATGTTGCGTTCCTCGGACGTGAAGCCGTACCGGTCGCTGTAGAGCAGCCCCACCACGCCGATCGGCCGGGCCTGGACGATGAGCGGCAGGTAGGCGGCCGAGGTGATCTCCAGGTCGGTGATGTGGGGCCACAGGATCGGGTAGCGCTCGGCGAACTCCTGCGGGGACTCGATGAAGCACGGGCCGAGGGTCCGGACGGCCTCGCTCATCGGGTAGGGCTCGTCGATCCGGGTGACGCGGGTGCCGGGCACGAAGCTGTCAGCGGGGCCCTCGGCGACCAGACGGATCCGACCGGCTTCGACCAGGCCCATGACGAGGCTGGCCGCGCCCAGGTGGGTGAGGCCGTGGGTGTCCTTGAGGACGTCGATGACGTCCTGGACGGTGCGGGCGTGGGCGAGGGCGGCCGTGGTGAGTTCGACGACACTGGTCTGCCAGCGGCGGGCCTCGTCCTGGGCGGCCTGGTCGCGGCGGGCGGCGCTCTCGCCGAGTTCCTGGGTGGCGTCCCGGATGATGCCGATGATGCGGCGGGGGCGCCCGGTGTCGTCGCGCCGGATGTAGCCCTGGGTGTGGGTCCAGCGCAGGGTGCCGTCGCGTCGCCGGATGCGGAAGTAGGCGCCGTAGTTCTCGCTGCCGTCCTTGAGTGCCTGGGAGACCGCGGTGTCCAGGCGCCGGGACTCGTCGGGCGGGACGCGCTTGGCGAGGGTCTCGGGATGACCGTCGTACTCGTCGGCGCGCACGTCGAAGACTTCGTGGGCCTGGGCGTCCATCTGCATCAGGCCGGTGTCCAGATCCCAGTCGAAGCTGCCCATCCGGTTGAGCACGAGGATCGGGTCCGGGTGGGCGGGCCAGTCGTCCGGGAGGGACAGGGCGCTCGCTCCCCGATCAGCCATGGGCCCACCTTGCCAGGATTCGTCCGATTCTTCGACCGGATGGATGTGCCGAGTCTACGAGCCGTTCCGCCGGACCGGCCCTCAGTCGGTGAAGACGTTTGTGGAGCTGTCGGGGATGTGTTCGGCGGCCCGGTCGTCGGGGATGAGCCCGGCGCCGTCGGGCGGATCGGGGTGGTCCGGGACGGCGTCGGGTCCCACCGGGTCCGGGCCGCCGGGATCCTCCGGGCCGGCCGGCCGGCCCGGAGGCGGGGCGGTCTCCACACCCGGGGGTACGGGCGTGCCGACGTCCGTGTCCGCGCCGCCGGTGTCGACGGGCGGGTCGGTGTCCGTTTCCGCTTCCGTTTCCGCTTCCGCTTCCGTTTCCGTTTCCGGGAGGCTCGTGTCGGCCGTGGCGTCCCGGGGGGACGGGCTGCGGGTGCCGGGGCCCGGTTCCGGGGTCCGGGACGGCCGCGGTGGGTGGGTGGCCCGGGCCGGCGGGGGCAGGGCCCGGTCGTGACGCACGTCGTGGCCGGTGCGGCGTTCGATCCAGGCCCGGGAGCCGCTGTCGATGATCGTGAAGCCGGTGACGGCCCGCGGGGCGGGGGTCACGACGATCACCTCGCCGGGTCGGTAGCCCGGCCAGGGCGTGCCCGTGGTGACCGGCGTGCCGCGCTGCGCCACCGGAGGGCGGAGCGGGTTGCCGCAGGCGCAGCGCAGGCGCGGCAGGCCGCGGTCGTCGATGAGGACCGCGGTGCCGGCCTGGAGGACGGACTGGTGACGGGTGAGCCGTCCGGCCCGGAAGCCGTGGCCGGTGACGCGGGTGTCGGCGCGCAGGACGACCGGCGTCAGCGCGCGCACGTGATCGGGCACGGACACCGAGGAGATGCCCGCGGCCTCGGCGAAGGCGCGGCCACGGGCGGGGTCGCGGGTCAGCCGGCCGATCTGCCGGCCGATGTCGCAGCTGCCGGTCCGCTCGGTGCCGCCGTACAGGCCGGGCGTTGCCCCGGAGAGGGACCGCGGCCCGCCCGGCGTTCGCCGGGCGGGGGACGGGGTAGCCGCCGTGAGGGCCGTGGAATCCGTGAAGGGGTCGGGTCCCGGATCGGCTGCCGGCTGGAGGAGGAGTTCACCACCGGTGCCGCTGCCCGCGTCGTCGCCCAGGCCGGGAGTGCCGCCGCGACCGGTGGTGCCGTCGCAGCCCGAGAGGAGGAGCACCGCCGAGAGCACGCAGGCCAGGAGGAACGTCCCGGTGGGTGTCCGCACCTCGCCCTCCCGCTCACCTCGGCCCGTTTCCGGCCCCTCGTCACTATTGTTTGCTTCGCTCACTCGGGTTACGCAACCGGAGCGGCGGTACACGGAGCGTGACGGCGGGCTCAGCGCCGCACGAAGAGGAGGAGCACACGGACGTGGAGTGGTTCACCGCATCCGACTACTGGCTGACCCGGCTGGTCTTCCAGAAGGCGCTGGCCGCCGTGTACCTGGTGGCGTTCCTGACGGCGGCCCTCCAGTTCCGTCCGCTGATCGGGCGGCGCGGCATGCTGCCCGTGCCGCGCTTCGTGGCGCGGATGCCGTTCAGGCGGGCGCCGAGCCTGTTCCAGTGGCACTACTCGGACCGCTTCTTCGCGCTCTGCGCCTGGGCGGGCTGCGCGGTGGCGGCGGCGCTGCTGGCCGGGCTGGACTCGCTGCTCCCGCTGTGGGGCGCCATGCTGCTGTGGCTGGTGCCGTGGGTGCTGTACCTGTCGATCGTCAACGTGGGGCAGACCTGGTACTCGTTCGGCTGGGAGTCACTGCTGCTGGAGGTCGGCTTCCTCGCCGTGTTCCTCGGCAACGACGAGGTGGCGCCGCCGGTCGTGGTGCTGTTCCTGCTGCGGTGGATCCTGTTCCGGGTGGAGTTCGGCGCGGGGCTGATCAAGATGCGCGGCGACGCGTGCTGGCGCAAGCTCACCTGCCTGGACCACCATCACGAGACCCAGCCCATGCCGGGTCCGCTGAGCTGGTTCTTCCACCATCTGCCCCGGCCCCTGCACCGCGTCGAGGTGGCCGCGAACCACGTCACCCAGCTCGTGGTGCCGTTCCTGCTGTTCACCCCGCAGCCCGTCGCGACGGCCGCGGCGTCACTGATGATCGTCACCCAGCTGTGGCTGGTACTGTCGGGCAACTTCTCCTGGCTGAACTGGATCACCATCGTGCTGGCGCTGGCGGCGGTGCGCTTCCCGGTCGACCCGCCCGAGGCCGCCGAAGCGCCCCTGTGGTTCGGGGTGGTGGTCCTCGCGGTGGCCGCGCTGCTGGTGGGCCTCAGCTACCGGCCGGTGCGCAACATGCTGTCCCGCCGCCAGGTCATGAACCGCTCCTTCGACCCGCTCCACCTGGTCAACACCTACGGGGCGTTCGGCAGCGTGAGCCGGGTGCGCTACGAGGTGGTGGTGGAGGGCACCAGCGATGACGTACCGCGTGCGGACTCGGACTGGCGGGAGTACGCGTTCAAGGGCAAGCCGGGCGATCCCCGGCGCTGGCCCCGCCAGTTC
This sequence comes from Streptomyces sp. SID5643, assembly GCF_009872555.1. Lineage (NCBI taxonomy): Bacteria > Bacillati > Actinomycetota > Actinomycetes > Kitasatosporales > Streptomycetaceae > Streptomyces > Streptomyces sp. SID5643. Next base: position 7,281 of record NZ_WWIC01000358.1, on the reverse strand, counting down.
GCGCCCTATCACCTGCGGCTCGACTGGCTGATGTGGTTCGCGGCCCTCTCCCCCGCCTACGCAGACGCCTGGTTCGGCACGCTGGTGGAGCGGCTCCTGGAGAACGACCGGGACACCTTGAAGCTGCTGCGCCGCTCGCCCTTCCCGAAGGACCAGCCCCCGCGGTACGTGCGCGCCCGCCTGTTCCGGTACCGCTACACGACGTGGCGCGAGCTGCGGGAGACGGGCGCGTGCTGGGAGCGGACCTTCGTGCGGGAGTACCTGCCGCCGACCCGTCTCGCGGGACCGGTTCACAGACCGTAGACGCGGGAGGCGGTGGTCCCGAAGATCTGCGGGTGATCGTGCGGGCCGGTCAGCAGGCGCGTGGCGTCGAGGATGTCTCCGTAGGCCGCCGCAAGGGTGGACACCGGCCAGTCCGAGCCGTACATCAGCCTGCCGGGCCCGAAGGCCTCCAGAGCCACGTCGGCGTAGGGGCGCAGGTCCTCGACGGTCCAGGAGGCGAGGTCGGCCTCGGTGACCAGGCCGGACAGCTTGGCGGCCGTGTTCGGCAGCGCGGCCAGGGCGCGCAGGCCGGACGCCCAGGGTTCGAGGGCGCCGGAGGCGATGGGCGGTTTGCCCAGGTGGTCGAGGACGAAGGTGAGGCCGGGCAGGTCGGCTGCCGCCCGGACGCAGGCCGGGAGCTGGTGGGGCAGGACGACGAGGTCGTAGACCAGTCCGGCGTCGGCGACCGCGGCCAGTCCGCGCCGGACGTCCGGGCGCAGCAGCCACGCGGGGTCGGACTCGCCCTGGACCTGGTGGCGGATGCCCTTGAGGTACCGCCCGCCCGGCAGTTCACGCAGCCGGGCGAGTTCGTCGGCGACGTCGGGGCGGGTGAGGTCGGTCCAGCCGACGACGCCCGCGATCAGGTCGTGCCCGTCGGCCAGGGCGAGGAACTCCGGGGTCTCCTCGGCAACGGTGACGGTCTGGACGAGGACCGTGCGGTCCACTCCGGCCGCTCCGGCCTCGGATGCGAAGTCCTGCACCGTGAAGTCGCGGCGCAGCGGGGCGAGTTCGGGGCCGGTGATCCAGTCCTGGTCCCGTACGGACAGGTCCCACACGTGGTGGTGGGCGTCGACCACGGTCATGACGGCAGCTCCCAGACGACGGGCAGGCCGGCATGCGCGCCGTCGCCGGAGTAGTCGTGCACGACCTCCAGCAGTTCGGCCATACGGGCCTGCCAGGCGACGTTGACCGGCAGCTTCTCCAGTTCGGCGAGGAGGCGGGCGTAGTCCTCGCACTCCAGGAGGTGGAACAGGTCCGTTCCGCTGCGCCAGATCGTCCAGGAGGTGGCGCCTGCGGCGCGGATGGCGTCGGTGAGTTCCTCCGGGACCTCCCGGTGGGCGGCCTCGTACTCCGCGACGCGGTCGGCGCGGACCTTGGTGTGCAGGGCGACTCTCATGACGGCTCCTCGGCCGGAATCGGTGCGTCGGCGGGCAGCAGGCCCCTGTCGCGCAGGTCCTGCCAGAACCCGGCCGGTACCCGGGCTGCGAACTGGTGGGCGCAGTCGCGCACTTCGTGAGCGGAGCGGGCGCCGACGAGGACGCTGGCGACGGCCGGGTGGGCCGCGCAGAAGGCCAGGGCGGCGCCGCGCAGCGTGGTGCCGTGGCGGTGGGCGACGGACTTCAGCCGCAGGGCCCTCTCCACCAGCTCGGAGGGGGCGGCGGTGTAGTTGTAGGTGGCGCCGGGTCTGGGGTTCGCCAGCAGGCCGGAGTTGAAGGCGCCGCCGATGACGACGGAGATGCCGCGCTCCTGGGCCGCGGGCAGCAGGCCGGTGAGAGCGCTCTGGTCCAGCAGGGTGTAGCGGCCGGCGCACAGCACCACGTCGACGTCGGTGTCCCGGACGAAGCGGGTGAGCATCTCCGCCTGGTTCATCCCCGCGCCGATCGCGCCGACCACGCCCTCGGAGCGGAGCTTCTCCAGGGCCGGATAGCCCTCCCGGAAGGCCTCTTCGGCATGGTCGTCCGGGTCGTGGAGGTAGACGACGTCGACCCGGTCGAGGCCGAGGCGTGCCAGGCTGGCCTCCAGAGTGCGGCGTACGCCGTCGGCGCTGAAGTCCCACACGCGGCGGTGGGTCGCGGGCACGGCGAAGCCGCCGGCCGGGTCGTCGCCGGTGCCGTCCGAGGGCTCCAGGCGGCGGCCCACCTTGGTGGAGATCGTGTACCGGTCGCGGGGGCGCTCGCGCAGGGCGGTGCCCAGACGTCGTTCGGACAGACCGAGGCCGTAGTGCGGTGCGGTGTCGAAGTAGCGGATGCCCCGCTGCCAGGCGGCGTCCACGGCTTCGTGCGCCTGCTCCTCGCCGACCTCCGTGTACAGGTTGCCGATGGCGGCGGCGCCGAAGGACAGGGCACTGACCTCGACGCCGCTGCGGCCGAGCCGGTTCACCGGGCCTCCGGGCGCAGCCGCAGGCCCTGCATGCCGCCGTCGACGGCGAGGGCGGTGCCGGTGGTGGCGCCGGACAGGGGGCTCGCCAGGTAGGCGATCGCGCCCGCGACCTCGGCCGCGGAGACCAGCCGGCCGGTGGGCTGGCGGGCCTCCAGGGCGGCCCGTTCGGCGGCCGGATCGGGCGCGGCGTCGAGGAGCCGGCCGACCCACGGGGTGTCGACGGTGCCCGGGTTGACGCAGTTGACGCGAATGCCCTCGCGGACGTGGTCGGCGGCCATGGCGAGGGTGAGGGAGTACACAGCGCCCTTGGTCGCGCTGTACAGGGCGCGCTGCGGCAGGCCCGCGGTGGCGGCGATGGAGCAGGTGTTGACGATCGCCGCGTGTCCGGAGGCGCGCAGGTGGGGCAGACAGGCGCGGGTGGTGCGCACCATGCCGAGCACGTTGACGTCGTAGACGCGGTGCCACTCGTCGTCGGCGTTGTCCTCGACGGTCCCCCGGGCGCCGATGCCCGCGTTGTTCACGAGGACGTCGAGGGTGCCGCCGAGGCCGGCGACCGCGGCCGTGACGGCCTGGCGCACGGACGCGTCGTCGGTGACGTCCGCGCGGTGGGCGAGCAGCGGCTTGCCGACGGTCGACGGGTCCAGGTCGAGCACGGCGACCTGGGCGCCGCGCTCGGCGAGGAGCTCGGCTGTGGCCCGGCCGATGCCGGAGGCGCCGCCCGTCACCAGGGCTGTCAGACCCTCGAAGTCGCTCATTCGGCCTGCTCCCTCTTCGTGTCGTCGAGGTCGGCGGCCCAGTAAGCGCCGCCCGGGTAGGTGTACCGCGCCAGCGACTCGGGCCGCATGGCGGCCGAGAAGCCCGGCGCGGTGGGTGCCGTGTAGTGACCTTCGCGGATCACCACGGGGTCGAGGAAGTGGTCGTGCAGGTGGTCGACGTATTCGATGACGCGGTCGTCGGTGGTGCCGGTGAGGGCCACGTAGTCGAACATCGACAGGTGCTGGACGAGTTCGCACAGGCCGACGCCGCCCGCGTGCGGGCAGACCGGTACGCCGGACTTGGCCGCGAGCAGCAGGACGGCGAGGTTCTCGGGGACGCCGCCGACGCGGGCCGCGTCGATCTGGACGACGTCGAGCGCGCCGGCCTGGAGGAGCTGTTTGAAGACGATCCGGTTCTGCACGTGTTCGCCCGTGGCGACCTTCACGGGGGCGACGGCCCGGCGGATCGCCGCGTGGCCGAGGACGTCGTCGGGGCTGGTGGGCTCCTCGATCCAGTACGGGTCGAACTCGGCGAGGGCCTTGGTCCAGCGGATCGCCTCGTCGACGTCCCAGCGCTGGTTGGCGTCGACGGCCATCCGGACGTCCGGCCCGATGACCGAACGCGCCACGCGGCAGCGGCGGATGTCGTCGTCGAGGTCGGCGCCGACCTTGAGTTTGATCTGCCGGAAGCCGTCGGCGACGGCCTGGGACGCGAGCCGGGTCAGTTTGGCGTCGTCGTAGCCGAGCCAGCCGGGCGAGGTGGTGTAGGCGGGGTAGCCGCGCTCCAGCAGGCGGGCCGTGCGCTCCTGCGCGCCCTGCCGGCCCCGGCGCAGGAGGGTCAGGGCCTCCTCGGGGGTGAGGGCGTCGGTGAGGTAGCGGAAGTCGATCTGGCGGACGATCCATTCGGGGTCCGCCTCGGCGAGCAGCCGCCACAGCGGACGACCGGCGCGCTTGGCTGCCAGGTCCCACACGGCGTTGACGACGGCTCCGATCGCCATGTGCATCACGCCCTTCTCGGGTCCGAGCCAGCGCAGCTGGCTGTCGCCGATCAGGTCGCGGTTGAGGGTGGAGGGGTCGGCGCACAGTTCGTCGAGGTCCCGGCCGACCAGGTGCCCGCTCAGTGCCTCGATCGCGGCGACCTGCACCTCGTTGCCCCGCCCGATGGTGAAGGCGAATCCGTGCCCCTCGTGCCCGTCGGGCGCGTCCGTGCGCAGGACGACGTAGGCCGCCGAGTAGTCGGGGTCCGGGTTCATCGCGTCGGAGCCGTCGAGCTCGCGTGAGGTGGGGAAGCGGACGTCGTGGGTGTCGACCGCGGTGATGCGGGCGGGCGTCGGGGACACGGAGGGCCTTTCGGTCGGGTGCGGGGAGGCGGGGAGTCAGTCCTGGGCACGGCCCGTGGTGACCCGGGCGATCATGAGGGCGACCAGGATGATCCCGCCGTAGATGGCCTGGATCCAGAACGACGGCACCTGCGCGAGGGTGAGCAGGTTCTGTACGACACCCAGAAGGAGTACGCCGGTGAGGGCGCCGAACATGGTGCCCTTGCCGCCGTCGAGGGCGATGCCGCCGATCACCGCGGCCGCGAACACCGTGAAGATCATGTTCTGGCCCTGGTTGGCGCTGATCGCTCCGACGTAGCCCGTCTGCATGATGCCGCCGACCGCGGCGAGAACGCCCGCGACGACGAACACGCCGAGCATGACGCGCTCCACGCGGATGCCCGCCGCCCGGGCCGCGTCCGCGTTGCCGCCGATGGCGTACAGGGCGCGTCCGACCCGGTGGTACTTCAGGACGAGACCGGCGACCGCGAAGGCGATCGCGGCGAGCCACACCGACAGCGGCACGGTGAGGAAGGTGGTGGTGGCCAGCGCGTAGAAGCCGTCGGGCATGCCGAAGAGCGTCTTGCCCTTGGTCGCCCCGACCAGCAGGCCGCGCAGCACGATCAGCATCGCCAGCGTCACGATGAACGCGTTGAGTTTGAACTTCACCACCAGGACGCCGTTGAAGGCGCCGACGGCCGCGCCCGCGACCAGCACCGCGAGCAGGGCGAGGGCGGCGGGGAGTCCGGTACCCCAGCCGGACTGGGCGGCGGGCAGCACGAGCAGCGCCCCGACGGCGGGCGCGATACCGACGACCGATTCCAGGGACAGGTCGAACTTGCCGGTGATGAGGACGAGCGACTCGGCGAGCACGACCATCGCGAGGGCGGCGGAGGCGCCGAGGATCGAGATCAGGTTGCGCTCGGTGAGGAACGAGTCGTTGACGATCGTGCCGAGCACCATGAGCAGCAACAGGGCCGGTACGAGGGCCAGTTCGCGCGCCCTGCGCAACAGCACCGTCCGCGCCTGCCCGGTGCCGGTCACGAGCACCGGCTTCACCGGCGGGGCCTTGGTGTCAGCCATGGTCCACTCCTTCGATGGAGGCGATGAGCTCGTGGTCGCGCCAGCCCGCCCGGTGTTCGGCGACGACACGGCCGTGGAAGAGCACGAGGACCCGGTCGCAGCGCCTGAGGTCGTCGAGTTCGTCGGAGACGACGAGCACGGCGGTGCCGTCCTCGCGGGCGCTGTCGACGCGGGCGAGCAGGGACTCCTTGGACTTCACGTCGACGCCCGCGGTGGGGTTGACCAGGATCAGGAGCCGTGGGTCGGAGGCGAGGGCCCTGGCCATGACGACCTTCTGCGCGTTGCCGCCCGACAGGTCCGAGACGGGCTGCTCGGGGCCCTCCGCGTGGATGTCGAGCCGTTCGATCAGCCCGGTGGCGACACCGCGTCTGCGTTCGGTGCCGACGAACCCGAAGCGGCCGAGCCGTTCCAGGACGCTGAGGGTGGCGTTGTCGCCGATGGACATGCCGAAGACCAGGCCCTGTTGGTGCCGGTCGCGGGGCACGAGGCCGATCCCCGCTTCGAGGGCTCCGCGGACGTCGCCGAACGGGAGCGGAGCTCCGTCCAGCCGGGCCGTCCCGCCGGTGGGCGTGTGCAGCCCGGCCAGCGTCTCGGCCAGCTCGGTCTTGCCGCTGGCGCTGGACCCGGCGAGTCCGACGACCTCCCCGCGACGGACGGTGAGGTCGATGTTCTCGTAGGCGGCCGAACGCAGGCCGCGGACGTCGAGGAGCACGGGACCCGCGGCGTCGACGGCCCGCTGCCGCTCGGCCGTCTCGGCGACCGTCTCCCCCGCCATGGCCTCCACCAGCGCCTGGCGCGGGAGGTCGGCGACCGGCGCGGTGGTGATCCAGCGGGCGTCGCGCAGGACGGTGACGGTCTGGCAGACCTCGTACACCTCCTGGAGGTGGTGGGAGATGAACAGGAAGGTGACGCCCGAGTCCTGGAGGGCCCGCATGCGGGTGAAGAGGCGTTCTATCTCGCGGTTGTCGAGCTGGGCGGTGGGTTCGTCCAGGACGATGAAGCGGGCGCCGAAGCTCAGCGCCCGGGCGATCTCCACCATCTGCCGGTCCTCGACCTTGAGGTCGGCCGTGCGGATCCCGGGGTCGACGCGCACGTCCCAGGTGTCGAGGAGGGTGGCCGCCTCGGACTTCAGGCGGCGCCAGCTGATGAAACCCCGGTGCAGCGGCTGCCGGTTGATGAACAGGTTCTCGGCGACGGTCAGTTCGGGGACGACCGTCGGGTGCTGGTAGACGCAGGCGACCTTGCGGCGCCAGGCGTCCCGGTCGGTGAGCGGGGGCGCGGGCTCGCCGTCGAAGCGGACGGTGCCCTCGTCGGGTGCCTGGAGGCCGGTGAGGATGCGGACCAGGGTCGACTTGCCGGCTCCGTTGCGGCCGACGAGGGCGTGGGACTCGCCCGGCAGGACGGTGAGCCGTCCGTCGGCGAGAGCGGTGGTGGGGCCGTAGCGTTTGACGATGCCCCGTGCCTCGGCAAGTGGGGTGCTCATTGGACCGTGTTGCCCCACAGCTTCGGGTCGTCGACGTTGTCCTTGGTGACCAGCGGGGCGGGCAGCTGGTCCTCCAGGATGCCGCTGGGCAGCTTGACGATGGTCGAGTCGTGGTCGGTCGGGCCCGGCTTGAACCGCTTCCCCTGCATCGCCGCCTTGATGTAGTACATGCCGTACTTGGCGTAGGCGTCGGCGGGCTGGGAGACGGTCGCGTCGATCT
>NZ_WWIC01000357.1:0-16552 GCF_009872555.1 Streptomyces sp. SID5643 | reverse complement strand
GCTCCGGCCTGCGGGACGGGGCCGGTGCCGCGCAGCGTGCCCGCCCACGCGCGCAGCCGCTCCGCGTCCGCCTCCGTCGGCGCCGCGAGGGCGACCTCGGCCCGGACGACGAGCCGTTCGAGAGCATGCCTGGTCCGGGAAGGGGCGCTGGTGGACAGCAGCGACTGCCAGGCGGTCTGTACCGCGGCATAACCGACGGCCCGGGCCCGGGCATGCCCCTCCCCCGTGCCGCGGGTGTCGGCGTACCCGGCGGCGGCCTTCAGAGCGGCGGCGGTGGCGCGGCGTTCCGGTCCGTGCGGCCGGACGAGAGCCGGCGCCATGCAGACCAACCAGGCCCAGGCCCCCGTCGCGGCGGTCAGGGCCAGATGCCCGGGCACCTGGCCGAGGTTCTGCGGGGCGAACAGGGAGGCGGAGCTGACGAAGGTGAGGACGACGTTGCCCGGCGGGCCGACCCGGGTGGCGTCGCACAGCGCCTTCTGCGCGGCGGCCAACAGGGCGCCTACGGTGACCAGGACGGCGGCGCTGCCGGTGAGCGAGGCCGCGACCAGGGCCACGGCGACCCCGCCGAGCATGCCCAGCACCACCCACGCGAGGACCCCGGCCCGGGCGGCGTACGGACGGTTGTGGGCGTACAGCGCGCACAGGGATCCGGCCATCGCGTACAGCACGAGGTCGGGCCGGCCGAGGGCCGACAGGGCGAGGGCGGGCGGAGCGGTCGCCGCGACGACACTCAGCGCGGGCTTGAACCAGATCTCCGAGGGCATGCCGAGGCGCAGCACCCCCGCCAGCGGGAGACGCCGGGCGGGTGGGGCGGCAGGGGTGGGTGTCGCACTGCTCATGAGAGTAAGATTAACAGGTGTTTTACACGTAAAAGATATCTCCTCACCTGGCGTGCTCCGTCGAATGCCCCCCGTGTACACCCTTGCGCTCGCGTGCGCGCCGCATGGCCCGGGCATCGAATGACCGACTGCCGAAGGGGGAGGTGCGCGTGCACGGACCGGCTTCGTCCGGCTGGCTGCTGGTGGCGCTCTGCGCGGTGACCGGCGCCTACTGCCTGGCGCGGATGCGCAGCGGCGCCGAGGGTCAGCGCAGCGCCGCGGGCGGCGAGGCGCTGATGGGTTTCGGGATGGCCGCGATGGCGGTGCCGGCGGCGGTGTTCACCCCGCCTTCGTGGGCGTGGCCCGTCTACGCGGCGGTGTTCGGAGCGGCGGGTGTGCATGCGCTCTGGGCGGCGCGGGCCGGCGCACACCATCTCCACCACCTGGTGGGGGCCGCGGCGATGGTCTACATGTCCCTCGTCATGGCCGGCTCGCCCGCACACGCGCACGGCCGGGGCGGATCGGGGGTCCCGCTCCTGACGGGGGCGCTGCTGCTGTACTTCGCCGGTTACGTGCTGCTGGCCGGCGTCCGTCTGGTGCCGGTCGCCGCCGTCGCCGGGGGCGGCGGTCCCGCCGGGTGGGGCGACCGGCCGGAACTGGCCAGGGCCTGCCGGCTGTCCATGGGGATCGCGATGGTGGCCATGCTGCTGACGCTGTGAGCGGGAGCGGCCCGGCACGCCCAACGGATCCGTTGCCTGCGTCACTTCGGCGGCACAAGTCGTACCCCGGAGCATGGCCGCCCTCATAGGCTGCCCTCATGATGCTCACCGCCGCGCTGCTGCTGCTCGGCGCCCTGACCGCCGTGGCCGGCCCCCGGCTGCTCGCCCGGGCGCAGTGGCCGGACCGTGAGCCGGTGGTGGCGCTGTGGGTGTGGCAGTGCGTCGTGGCCACGGTCCTGGTGTGCTGCGCGCTGTCGATGACGCTCAGCGCGGCCGCGGCCTGGCACGCGGTCGGCGGGCACCTCTTCGCGACGGCCCCGCGCGCGGTCGTCGAGGCCTACGTCCTCGGCACGGCGGGCCCCTGGGCGGCGACCACCGCCCTCGCGCTGGCCGGTGGCGGGCTGTGGAGCGCGGCGATGCTGGTCCGCGAGATCGGCCGGGCCCGCGCCGAGCGCCGCCGCCGACGGGCCGATCTGCTGGTCCGGGCTCCGCTGCTGCCGGGCGAGGTGGCCGTCTCGGGCCGGCTCGTCGTCCTGGAGAGCGAGCGGCCCGACGCCTGGTGGCAGCCCGGCGCTCCCCCGCAACTGGTCGTCACCACGGCCGCGTTGCTCCGGCTGAAGGGCCGCAGGCTGGACGCCGTGCTCGCCCACGAGCAGGGCCACGCCCGGGCCCGGCACGACTGGCTGCTGAACTGCTCCTCGGCGTTGGCCGGCGGGTTTCCGCAGGTTGCGGTGTTCGCCGCGTTCCGGGACGAGATGCACCGCCTGGTCGAACTCGCCGCCGACGACACGGCGTCGCGCCGCTTCGGCCGGCTGACCACCGCCCTGGCCCTGGTCGAACTGAACGAGCACCGCGGCGTGTTCGGGCCCTGCCCGACACCGCAGGCCCATGTCCCGGCCCGGGTGCACCGGTTGCTCACGCCGCCGGACCGGCTGACCCCGGCCCGACGCCTGCGGCTGACGGCGGCGGCCGCGCTGGTGCCGGTGGTGCCGGTGCTGGTGGCGTTCGTACCGGGGTTGCGGGCGCTGGGATGACCGGCCGGGCCGGGGGAGTCGGGGCAGCGACGGGCGTCGGACGAGGCAGGTGCCCGGCCCGGATCCGGTAGCTGCCGATGGCCGAAGTGGGCCGCCCGAGAGCCGAAGATCGCCGCCTTACTGGATCCGGACCCCCCGGTTCGGCGAGGATCGCTGTATGCACACCTCGTCCGTCGACTCCCCGCCCCGCCCGGAGCACCACACCGCCGCCCGCTTCGCCGGTGTCCTCGCCCTGTGCTCGCTCCTGCTGCTGACCCTCGTCGCGGCCAGATGGAGCCCGTTGATCGACGCGGACGGGGACGTCTCCGCCACCACCCACCGCTGGGCGGTCGACGAACCGGTCCTCACCCAGACGTGCCGCATCCTCACGGACTGGGTGTGGGATCCGTGGACGATGCGGCTGCTGTGCGCGGCTGTCGTCGTGTGGCTGGTACGGCGGGCGGCGCGCTGGACGGCGTTGTGGCTGGCGCTGGCCGTCGCCGTGGGGACCGTGTTGCAGCAGGGCATCAAGGCCGCGGTGGACCGCCCACGCCCCGTGTGGCCCGACCCCGTCGACTCGGCCCACTACTCGGCGTTCCCGTCGGGGCACGCCATGACCGCCACGGTGGTGTGCGGCCTGCTGCTGTGGCTCCTGCACCGGCACGGCGTCGGCCGGGCCGTGTGGCGTACGGCTGTGGCCGTGGCCGTCGTCTCCGTGGTCGGGGTCGGGCTGACGCGGGTCTGGCTGGGCGTCCACTGGCCGTCGGACGTGGTGGGCGGCTGGCTGCTGGGGACGACGGTGGTCGCCGCGGCGGTGTGGGTGCACCGCCGTCGGCAGCCCTGAACCCTGGGACGCCTCACCGCTCCCGGGTGCGGCCCGACGCGCTCTCGCGGGAACCGCCGCAGGGCGGCCGTCGGGCCTGCCGCGGGGGCAAGTAGCCCAAGGCCACCATCGGATCCGACTGCTCGCCCGCCTCGGACGATCCCCCGTGTCGCCCGAGGCAGACGGCATCACCGACCCAGACCTGACAGGCCGGGGCCGGACGCTCTGAGTATAGTTGGCTGGCAGCCAGTCAACACAGGAGTTACAGCATGTCTCCGCGTAGCGCCTCGGTCAATGAAGAGTTGCGGCGGCGCTCCCGGGAGCGGCTGTTGCAGGCCGCGGTCGAGCTGGTGGGCGAGCGCGGTTACGACGCCACGACCCTCGGCGACATCGCGGACCGGGCGGGTTCGGCCCGTGGTCTGGTGTCGTACTACTTCCCCGGCAAGCGCCAGCTGGTGCAGTCCGCTGTGCACCGGCTGATGCACCGCACGCTGGAGGAGGCGCTGGAGCGCGAGCCGCGCACCGAGGACGGCCGGGAGCGGATGGCCCGGGCCATCGACGCGATCCTGGGCCTGGCCCGGGACCGGCCCGTGCTGATGCGCCAGCACATGGCGGGGATCCTCCAGGCCGAGGGCTTCATGCAGTGCCCGGAGCAGCGGCGGCTGGCCGAACTGCTGCGGGACACCATGGCCCGGCACGGGTCGCCGGACGTCGACAGCGACTACCCGATGATGCGCGCCCTGCTGATGGGCTCCGTGTACGCGGCTCTGGTGCCGGGGGTGCCGATGCCGGTGCCGGTGCTGCGGGCCGAGTTGTTCAAACGCTACCGGCTCGACTGGGAGCTGGGCCTCCCGCCGGAGACCGGAGCCTGCGGCGGGAGGGGCGACAAGGATCTGTCGCGGTTCTTCGCGACCGGGGCCGCACCGGAGTGCGACCCACGGGGTCAGTCGAAGTAGTCGGGCTGGGTCTGGACGTTGAGCTCACGCTGGTGGACCCAGCGGGCCGGGTCCGTGCGCCGGTCGTCGATCTTCAGCACGTCGAAGCCCCGCGCGTACTCGTTGGAGTAGATGTAGCCGTTGTAGTAGTACGCCGACCACGAGCCGCCCGACTTGATCGTGTCGGTGGTCAGCGGGCCGCGGTCGAAGTAGGCGATCTCCTTCGGTCTGGCCGAGTCGGTGAAGTCCCAGACGGAGACGCCGCCCTGGTACCAGGCCTGGACCATGATGTCCTTGCCCTTGACCGGGATCAGCGAGCCGTTGTGGGCGACGCAGTTCTCGGTGTCCGCCTGGTGGCGGGGGATCTTGAAGTAGCTGCGGAAGACGAGCTTGCGCTTGTCGCCCTTGCCGACGATGTCGTAGATGCCGTCGGCACCGCGGTCCGGGCCGGTCTCCGCGTTGCAGGTGGCCGCGCCGCCACCGCCCAGCTCGTCGGTGTAGACGACCTTGTTCGCCTTCTGGTTGAAGGTCGCCGAGTGCCAGAACGCGAAGTTCACGTTGTCCTGCACGCGGTCGATGACCTTCGGGCGTTCCGGGTCCTTGATGGAGAACAGGATGCCGTCGCCCATGCAGGCGCCCGCGGCCAGGTCCTTCGAGGGCAGCACGGTGATGTCGTGGCAGCCGGTGGTCTTGGAGACGCCCGGGTTGGTGGGTCCGCCCGGGTTGCCGCCGCCGTCCGGCCCCTCACCGGGGAACAGCACGGGGAAGCCCACGACCTGCGCCTTCTCGGGGGCCTTGCGCGGCACCTTGATGACGGAGATGCCGTCGTGCGGCGGCTGGCAGTCGGGGTAGGCGGCGTTCGGCGAGTACGAGGAGACGTACACGTAGACGTTGCGGCGCTCCGGCACCAGCGTGTGGGTGTGCGAGCCACAGGCGGTCTCGACGGCGGCGACGTACCTCGGGTTGCGCTTGTCGCTGATGTCGAAGACCTTCATGCCCTCCCAGGAGGACTTCTCGGTCGCCGGCTGGGTGGTGCTGGAGCAACTGCTGTCGCTGCGCGAGGAGTCGGTGGACAGGAACAGCAGGTTGCCGGAGACGGAGATGTCGTTCTGCGAACCGGGACACAGCACCTGGGCCACGGTCTTCGGCACCTTGGGGTTGCTGATGTCGAAGATGCGGAAACCATCGTAGTTGCCCGCGAACGCGTACCTGCCCTGGAAGGCGAGGTCCGAGTTCGTGCCCTGCAGCACGTCCTTGGGGACGTGGGCCAGGTGCTGGATGTTGTCGGAGTGGACGATCTCGTCCTGGCCGGGTATCTCGCCGCTCTGGATGGCCTCCCGGACCTCGGCCTGAGCGCTCTTGGAAACCTTCTTCGGCGCGGGCGGCGCGTCCCCCGGGTCGGGGGTGGCCGCTGCGGGTGCCGCTGTGAGGAGCGCGGCCAGCAGCCCGCCGGCGGCAGCCACGACTCCCACGCGTCTGCGGCGTGTTCTGCGGTCGTTCAACAGGATCACTGTTTTCCTCCCTGGTTCCGTTCACTGCGGAACGGTTCACGCACCACGCAGTATCGTCTTCGCCATGCACATACCAACAGGGGGCAACAGAATCGCAATGAAGTTTCCCGATCAATGAGCCGCGGAGGCGTGCCAGTACGTCGTCCGCAACACGAGGTGCGTCCCAACCCACCTGCAACAGGAGGTCGTTGTGCTCTTCCGCCGTGCGTCCCGGATGTCCGCCGTCACGACGGGGCTGGTCGCCCTGGGCGTGCTCACGGCCGGGGGCTGTGACTCCGGTCCGGACCGCAAGCCGGCCGCGGCGGACGAGCCCGCCGTGATCGCGCCGGGCGAGCCCGGGGAGGCGAACCGCACCCTGTCCGCCGAGGAGGCCGCCGACCAGCGCTCGGAGAACGACTCCCCCAACTCGGCCGACGTCTCCTACGTCCGCATGATGATCGAGCACCACGCCCAGGCCCTGGTGATGACCGAACTCACCCCGCGGCGTGCCGAGTCGAAGGACGTGAAGCGGATCGCCGAACGCATCGCGGCCGGCCAGAAGCCGGAGATCGAGGCCATGAAGGGCTGGCTGAAGTCATACGGCAAGCCGCTGAAGGCCGAGCGGCACGAGCACGCCACGATGCCCGGCATGGCGACGAAGGCCCAGCTGGACAAGCTCCGCGCGGCCGATGGAAAGGCCTTCGACCGGCTCTTCCTCACCCTGATGACGACCCATCACCAGGGCGCGATCACCATGGCCACGGACGTGAAGGGGCAGGGCAACAACATCCGTGTCGAGGAGATGGCCGACGAGGTGATCGCGCAGCAGACGAGCGAGATCACGCGGATGCGGAACATGCTCTGAGCTTGTCCTCGACCTCTGCACCTCCTGGGTGCTCCCCGTCAAGGGGGTGATCACGGCGGCCCGACCGGACACACTGGTTCGGTGCAGCATGAGGAACAGCCTCTGTCCGGTGGCAACGTCAGCGTTGGTGTCGTTCGAGTCGGGGATACGGTCCGTCGTCCGGCCGGACCCTGGACTCCCGCGGTGCACGCCTTGCTCACCCACCTGAACGAGGTGGGATTCCGTGCGGCGCCTCGCCCTTTGGGCATCGACGACCAGGGGCGCGAGATCCTGACCTTCGTGCCGGGACATGTGGTCTGGCCCGACCGGTTCTGTCTGCTGGAACCCGCTCGGCAACTGGCTCGTGCGGCACGGCTGATCCGGGACTTCCACGATGCGGTGCGGGACTTCACGCCACCACCCGACGCGCACTGGCAGGTGCTGATCCCCGCCGAGGGCGGCGACATCATCGCCCATCACGATCTGGCCCCATGGAACCTGGTGGTCGCAGACGAGTCCCCGTGGGCCTTCATCGACTGGGACACCGCCGGCCCCGGGTCCCGCCTGTGGGACGTCGCGTATGCCGTGCACGGTTTCATCCCGTTGTCCGCTCATCCTGACTGGCAACGCGGCGACGCGGAGAACCGACTGCGCGTCTTCGCCGACGCATACGGCCTCGATGAAACCGAACGCCGCCGGCTGGTCCCACTGCTGGGGCGCCGTACGCGTTCCATGCACGACTTCCTGCGCGAACAGGCCGCCCGGCGGGTCCAGCCCTGGGCAACTCTGTGGACCGCGGGCCACGGCGACGCCTGGCGGAACGACGCCGAGTACATCGAACAGCGCGAAGACCAGTGGATGCACGCCCTGCTGACCGGCTGAGGCACTTCCGCCCGCTCCTCGCTCCTCATTGCGGTCCTCGGACCAGTTCGTCCCCGGCCGGCCCCGTCCAAAGCTGCGAACGACCGAGAGCATCACCGATGCGAAACCGGCGCAGACCATGAAGGGCAAGCCGAGTGCGCCCCGGGCGGGCCGCTGCCGCGGTCAGCGGCGGGCGCGGCGCGGTGGCAGCAGGCCCGCGTCCCGGGCCTGGCCGATCAGCCTGAGGGAGGTACGGCGACTGCGCCCGGTGGCCCCCATCACGGCGAGTACCGGGTCGGCGCCGTCCCGCTGGGCCGCGCGGTACTCCTGCGCCACCAGCCGCCGCCCCTCCGCCCCCTGCGGCCAGGCCGGCCGGGCACGGCGCCGCTGCGACCCGCAGCCGTCCGGCCCGGGTCCGGCACCGCACGCATGCGCCACCGCATCCTCGATCCAGTCGGCGAGCACGGCCAGGTCGTCGAGGGACAGCGCGGGCTGAGCGCGCACCTCCTCGACGCAGACGCATCCGCCGCCCACGACGGCCAGCGCGTCGACCCGGGCGCCGTCGGCGAAAGCCAGCCGGAACTCGAACCACCGCGTGGCGCCCCCGCTCTCCCGTACTTCCCATGCGGGGCGCACGGACACCGCACCGTCCGCCGGAGAGCGATCAGAAAGATTCAGAAAGGATGCTTCCAGCACACACTGAACGTAACCGCATGATCACATTCCCTATAGATCGGACACGCGCCGCGGGTGGAGCACAGCACCCTGTCAGCGGAGCCCGGCCGGTGCGATGCTGGAGGCGTCAGCGCTCTCCTGAGATCCGTCGGATCCCCCCGGGTAAGGAGTTCCGCCGTGCTGCGAGTCGCCGTCGTAGGCTCCGGGCCGAGCGGGTGCTACACCGCCCAGAGCCTCGTCCAGCTGGACTCCGAGGTGCGCGTCGACGTCCTGGACCGGCTGCCGTGCCCGTTCGGCCTCGTCCGCTACGGCGTGGCACCCGATCACGAGAAGATCAAGTCGTTGCAGAACACCCTGCGGACGGTCCTGGAGCACGACCGTGTCCGGTTCCTGGGCGGCGTGCAGATCGGCCCCGGTGGTGTACGGATCGCCCGGTTGCGGGAGCTCTACCACGCGGTGGTCTGCTGCGTGGGTGCCGCCACCGACCGGCGACTGGGCATCCCCGGGGAGGACCTGCCGGGGAGCTGGTCGGCGACGCAGTTCGTGTCCTGGTACAGCGCCCACCCGGACGCCGTGGACGCCGGATTCCTGCGGGACGCCCGGTCGGCCGTGGTCATCGGCGTGGGGAACGTCGCCGTGGACGTCACGCGGATGCTGGCCCGGGGACTGGCCGAGCTCACCCCGACCGACATGCCGCAGGCGGCCCTGACGACCCTGGCGGGCAGCCGGGTGACCGAGATCCTCATGGTGGGCCGGCGCGGTCCGTCCCAGGCCCGGTTCACCACCAAGGAGCTGCGCGAACTGGGCACCCTCCCGGAGACCGACGTGGTCGTGGACCCGGCGGAGCTGGCCCTGGACCCGGATTACACGGACCCCTCCGCGCTGCCCGCGCCACAGCGCCGCAACGTGGAGGTCCTGCGCGGCTGGGCCGGGGCAGCCCCGACAGGCGCCCCGCGCCGCATCCGCCTCCGCTTCTTCCTCCGGCCGGCCGAACTGCTCGCCGAGCAGGGGCGCGTGAGCGCGGTGCGGTTCGAGCGGACGGCTCCGGACGGCCACGGCGGGGTGACGGGTACGGGCTGTCACGAGGTCGTCGGGGGACAGCTCGTCCTGCGCTCGGTGGGCTACCGCGGGGTCCCCCTGGAGGGCCTTCCGTTCGATCCGGCCACCGGCACCGTCCCGAACCGGTCAGGCCGTGTCCTGCGCGGGGGCGTCGTGGCTCCGGGCGAGTACGTGGCGGGCTGGATCAAGCGGGGCCCCACGGGCGTCATCGGCACGAACCGCCCTTGCGCGAAGGAGACGGCCACGGCTCTCCTGGAGGACGCGCCGGCCCTCACCCTGCGGGCCGTGCCCGACGACCCCCTTCCGGCCCTGCGTGCGGCGGGAGCCGATCCGGTCGCCTGGCAGGGCTGGCAGTCGATCGAGCGGGCGGAGGCGGAACTGGGAGCCTCGCTGGGCCGCGGAGTGGTCAAACTCCCGGACTGGCAGTCGTTGTTGCTGGCCGCAGCAGGCAAGGCGCCTTAGCCCCCTGGAAACTCGGCCCGTACCCCTTGCGCGATGGGCGCCCGGTCGCAGCGTGGATGTGCCACGGCGCCCGGCACAGCGCCGGAGGGACGTAGGCCGACACCCGCCGGCGCCTCAGCCGCCCGGACGGACGGCCTGCCGGTCAGCCGCGGCGAGCAGGGCACCCATGAACCCCGGGAACAGCTCGTCGAGCTCGTCCCGCCGCAGCCCGTTCATCTTGGCCGTCCCCCGGTACACCTGCCGGATCACCCCGCTCTCCCGGAGCACCCGGAAATGGTGGGTGGTGGTCGACTTGGTGACGGGCAGCTCGAAGTCCGAGCAGGACAACTCACCTCGCGCGGCGGCCAGTTCCCGCACGATCCGCAACCGCATCGGATCCGAGAGCGCGTGCAGCACTCCCTCCAGCCGGATCTCGTCACGCACGGGATGCGGCAGGTCACGACTGCTGACGACGGGCGACGACACGGCGGCTCCATTTCCTCGGGACCCCCCATAGTACGAGAACCCTCGTAGTTTGACATCCGCCGTACTACGATGCCTATCGTACGAGTCGACATCGGCCCCGTGACGAATGGAGTCCGCCGTGACCGCGCTCTTCGAGCCCTTCACCCTGCGCGAGCTGACGATCCCGAACCGCGTGTGGATGCCCCCGATGTGCCAGTACTCGGCGGCACCGGAGGGCCCGGAGACCGGCGTCCCCACCGACTGGCACTTCGCGCACTACGCCGCCCGCGCCACCGGCGGCACGGGCCTGATCGTCGTCGAGGCGACCGCGGTGTCCCCGCAGGGCCGCATCTCCCCCTACGACCTCGGCATCTGGAACGACACGCAGGCCGAGGCGTTCCGTCGCATCACCCGCTTCCTCACCGCGCAGGGCACGGTGCCGGCCATCCAGCTCGCCCACGCGGGCCGCAAGGCATCCACGGACCGCCCGTGGAAGGGCGGCGCCCCGGTCGGCCCGGACGAGCACGGCTGGCAGCCGGTCGCCCCGAATCCGCTCGCCTTCGACGACCGGCACCCGGTCCCGGACGAGCTGACCACCGACCAGATCAAGGACGTGGTCCGGCAGTTCGCCGCCGCGGCCCGCCGCGCGCTCGCCGCCGGTTTCGAGATCGCCGAGATCCACGGCGCCCATGGCTACCTGATCAACGAGTTCCTCTCCCCGCACTCCAACCACCGCACCGACGCCTACGGCGGCTCGTACGAGAACCGCACCCGCTTCGCGCTCGAAGTCGTCGACGCCGTGCGGGAGGTCTGGCCGGACGACAAGCCGCTGTTCTTCCGGGTCTCGGCCACCGAATGGCTCGACGACGGCGGCTGGACCGCGGACGACACGGTCCGTTTCGCCGCCGACCTGCGGGCCCACGGCATCGACCTGCTGGACGTCTCCACCGGCGGCAACGCCTCCGGCGTCCGCATCCCCACCACCCCCGGCTACCAGGTGCCCTTCGCCGCCCGGGTGCGGAACGAGACGCCCCTGCCGGTCGCCGCCGTCGGACTCATCACCGAGGTCGAGCAGGCCGAGAAGATCCTGGCCAACGGCGAGGCGGACGCGGTCCTGCTGGGCCGGGAGCTGCTGCGCAACCCCTCGTGGGCGCGGCACGCGGCACGGGAACTCGGCGGCGAGGTGCGGGTGCCGGACCAGTACCACCGGTCGGTCTGATCCGGCATCCCACGAGGTGCGTCAACCGGCCGTGCACGCCGCTCCGTTGAGCGTGAACGCGGCCGGGGCGGCGCTGTTGCCGCCGTGACTCGCCTGGTAGCCGATGCTCACGCTCGCACCCGGCGCGATGGTGCCGTTGTACGCGACGTTCGTGGCAGTGAGCGCCCCGGACGACGGCGTGTACGTGGCGCCCCAGCCACCCGTGACCGTCTGCCCCGCGGGCAGCGTGAAGCCGAGTTTCCAGCCGTCGACGGTCGTCGTGCCGGTGTTGGTGACGGTCACCGAGGCGGTCAGGCCGGTGTTCCAGGCGTTCACCGACGCCTTCACCCTGCACGCGCCGGGCTGGGGCTGGGGAGCCGGGCCCGAACCGTCCAGGCCGAAGAAGGTGAGCACGCGGGACGCCATGCCCTGGGCGTAGAGGTTGTGGCCGACGCCCTGGAGGCTGACGGCCTCCACGGGGGCCCGGTCGCCCGTGCCGCCGTAGCGGGTGCGGATCCAGCCGGACTGGGGGGTGTCGGTGCCGGCGGGCGTCTGGCTCACGCCCTGCACGTTCGTCCACTGCTTGATCTGCTCCCCGAAGTTGGGGTAGCGCAGGACGTCGTCCTGGGTGCCGTGCCAGATCTGCATCCGGGGCCGGGGGCCGGTGTAGCCGGGGTACGCGCCCCGGGCCAGGTCGCCCCACTCCTTCGGGGTGCGGGTGATCGTGCCGCCCGAGCAGGCACTGTTCCACTCGGAACCGTCGGTGGTGGCGAAACAGCCGAACGGGACGCCCGAGAAGGCGGCGCCCGCCGCGAACACGTCCGGGTAGTCCCCGAGCAGGACGTTCGTCATCATCGCGCCGGAGGAGATGCCGGTGGCGAACACCCGGCCGGTGTCGGCGTCGTAGGTGCGGGTGACCCAGTCGATCATCGACTTGATGCCGACGGGGTCGCTGCCACCGCCGCGGCGCAGGGCCTGGGGCGAGGAGACGTCGAAGCACTTGCTGCTGCGGGTGACGGACGGGTAGAGCACGATGAATCCGTACCGGTCGGCGAGCGTGTCGTACTCGGTGCCGTTGTACATGTCCGGGCCCGAGCCGGTGCACCAGTGCACGGCGACCACGACGGCCGGCTTCGGCGTGACGCTCTCCGGTACGTACAGGTACATACGCAGGTTGCTGGGGTTGGTTCCGAAGTTCGTGACTTCGGTGAGGGCCGCGGCGGGCACGGCCCCGGCGCGGACGGAGTCACGGGCCGGCTCACCGGCGACGGCGGCGGGCGCGGTGAGCGCGGTGGCCGTGAGCAGCGGGAGCAGCGCGGCGAGGAGCCCGAGGAGTGCCGGCCACGGGCGTCTCCTCGCGGTGGGGCGGGCGGTGGCGGGCACGTCCGGGTTCCTTCGGTTCATCGACTCGCCCTCTCGTGAAGGGAAGCGGTCCGTTCGGCATGGTGACATGGACATGGCCTGCATGGAAGCGCTCCCACAAGGCCGGGGGCCTGACCAGGAGCGGCCGAAAGTGTTCTGCGCGAGGCGTTGACTAGAAAGCGCTTGCCGCCTACGTTCCGTTCAGCAGTGTGACCCGTCGGCGCAAACGGGGCACGTGCAGCACGCACACGAAACAGAACAATGAACGATGTTCATATAGATGGCCGCCCAGGCTCCACGACGACACCCCCACGGGACGCCCGGGCACCGGAGGCCCCGAAGCCCCATCCGCCCCCACGACAGAAGGAATCGGGACATGACTTCTGCGACACGTCCGCGCGCCCGCAGGCGCGCACTGACCGGCGCACTGGCCACACTCGGCCTGTCGGTTGGCATGATCATGACCACCCACGCACCCAGCGCCAGTGCCGCGACCTGGCCGACCCCCAACGGCAGCCAGGGCACCTCCTCCACCATTTCGGTGTCCGGCACCAAGGACTACGGGATGAAGCGGTACTACGGCACGGGGGAACTGGCCGGTGACGGCCAGGAGGAGGGTCAGGACCCGATCTTCAAACTCGCGAACGGCGCGGTGCTGAAGAACGTCATCCTGGGCGCCCCCGCGGCCGACGGCATCCACTGCGAGGGCAGCTGCACGCTGCAGAACGTCTGGTGGGAGGATGTCGGCGAGGACGCCGCCACCTTCCGCGGCGGCAACGGCGCCACCTACCAGGTGATCGGCGGCGGCGCGAAGAAGGCGGCCGACAAGGTCTTCCAGCACAACGGCGGCGGCACGCTGACCATCTCCAACTTCGCGGTGCAGGAGTTCAAGACGCTCTACCGCTCCTGCGGTGACTGCTCCACGCAGTACACGCGCAAGGTCAACCTCAACACCGTCGACGTGACCGGCACCGGCTCCACCGCGCGGCTCGTCGGCATCAACGTCAACCGCAACGACGTGGCGACCCTGCGGAACATCACGATCCGCAACGACTCCGGACGCAAGGTCGTGCCCTGCCAGAAGTACAACAACAACACCGCCGTCGGCTCGGGACCCGACAGCAAGAACTGCCTCTACTCCACTTCGGACATCACCTACAGGTGAGTCCCCAGCCGTTCCCCCCACGGTGAAGGCGGCCGTGCGAAGCGTCCCGGCGGGCGCTGCGCACGGCCGCGCGCGTCAGCTGCCGTGCACCCGCGCGCGCATCTCCCCGATCAGATCCCGCTGGTAGTCGGTGTAGGCGGCGCGCAGTTCGCCGCCGGACCAGTCGGCGGGCAGGAGCCCGGGCGGCAGCACGGGGTCGGCGAGCAGGTGCCGTACGACGGCGGCGAAGGCGGTCAGGCGGTCGGGCGGGTCTCGCCGGCGATGTGCGCGAGCAGGGCCCGCGCCGTGACGGACCAGTCCTGAAGCGGCCACAGCGTTCCGGCCAGTTCGGCCGGGGGCCGGGCGGGGCGGGCCGTGTAGTGCCGCATCACCCGGTCCAGGTCGCCCGGGAGGGCGCGGGTCAGGTTGGCGGGTCGCAGCCATACCCCCTCGCGGAGTTCGGCGAGCCGGAGGGCCGTCAGCCTCGTGCGCAGATCGGCGCGTTCGGCGGGTCCGCGTCCCGTCGCGGTGATCACCGCCATCTCCCAGGCGCCGCCACAAGCGCGCGTGCGCGGGTGCACGGCGTCGTCCTGGCGGCGCCGGCGGTCCAGCAGCCGGCCGCTGAGGCGGTAGCCGCCGTCCGTACGCCGCAGGTCTCCGGCGGTCACCATCCGGCTGAGCGC
The DNA here is from genome assembly GCF_009872555.1 of Streptomyces sp. SID5643. Taxonomy (NCBI): domain Bacteria; kingdom Bacillati; phylum Actinomycetota; class Actinomycetes; order Kitasatosporales; family Streptomycetaceae; genus Streptomyces; species Streptomyces sp. SID5643. Next base: position 2,022 of record NZ_WWIC01000357.1, on the reverse strand, counting down.
CGCTCGCAGGGTCGAGCCGCCGACGTCGAATCCCGCCACGAGCCGCGCCGGTTCCCTGGCCGGCAGCTCGGGGGGATGCGCCCCGAGGAGCAGGCTCAGCACGACCGACCGCGCGGACCGCGGCCGCAGGCCGAGCGCGCCGGACCGCGCCGGGACGTTCGGGCGCTGCCCGGCGGAGGGACGGGCGCCGGGGCGGGCTGACGGAGCGAGGCGGGCCGACTCGAACTCCAGCCATCGTGCGCACAGTTCGCGCACAGTCACGTCCCGGTTCCGCTTCGTTGTCAGTGCGTTGGTGCAGACTCCCCGTCAGATGGCACATCGTCTGGGGGAGGACAAGGTGTTCAGGGGGATCGACGAGGTCGACTGGGCCTCGCTGCGCCATGCGTACGGCAGTGCGGAGGACGTTCCCGGATTACTGCGGGGACTGGCCTCGGCCGACCGGGCCGAGCGGCAGACCGCGCTCGACGGGATGTACGGCGCCGTGCACCACCGGGGTGAGGTGTACGACTCGACGCTCGCCTGTGTTCCGATTCTCCTCGCGCTCGCCGTCCGCGAGGAGGTGCGGGACCGGGCGGGGGTCGTGGAGCTCCTCATCAGCATCGGCGACGAGGACGCAGCCCGCGGTGATCTCGCGGCGCGGGCCCGCACGATGCTGCGCGAGCGGGCCGACGTCTTCGTCCGGCTCGCGGGAGACGGGGACGCGGGGGTGCGCGGGGCGGTCCCCGGGGCGCTGATGCGGTTCCTCGACCCGCCGGCGCGGGCGCTCGCCCTGGTGCGGGAGCGGATCACCGTGGAGCGGGACGACCGGGTCCTGCTCGCTCTGACGGAGAGCCTCGGCCTGTTCGCGCGGCGGTACCGCCTGAGCGGCGATGCCCACGCCGCCGAAGCGGTCCGCCTGCTGACCGGGCTGAGCAGGCCCCCGCACGGCCCCGCGCTCCGGCTCGCCGCACTCGGCCAGCTCGCGGGGTGCGCCCCCGAGCTGCTCCCTGCCGATCTCGTACCGGCCGTCGTCCGGCTGCTCAGGGACAGATCCGGGCAGCGGACGTCCGGGGCGCCCGCGGAGGACGGTCCCGGACCCGACACGCTCGCCGGCCGGCTGCTGCGGCTGCGCCCCTCGGACGAGGAGGGCTCCCGGCTGCTGCGGACCCTGCACTCCGCGCTCGGCAGCCGGGTGGCCGACCGCATCGCCCTGCTGTGCGGGCAGTTGACCAGCCCGGACCCCCTCGACCGGTGCAACGGCGTGTGGATGTCGGCCGGGCTGTTCCGCGAGTGGCGCGAGGGCCACGCGGAGCCGGTCACCCTCATCGGCGGCCAACTGGGCGCTGAAGAGGACCGGTTGCACGACGCGGCGGTCGCCGTCCTGGTGGAGCTCGGCGAGCTGGCCGCGCCCGCCGCCGACCACCTGCACGCGCTGGTGACGTACCGTCCCGGGCTGCGCATACGGCACCGGGAGCGGAGCGCTCCCGCCCTGGGCGGTCCGCTCAAGGCCCTGGCCGGAACCGGGGACGCGCGGGCCGCGCCGGTACTGGCCGAGGTGCTGGCGGGCCCGGTCGTGCCGGACGACCTGGGGCTGGTGATACCCCCGCTGGGCCGCGCGGCCCTGCCGCTCGCTCCGGCACTGCGGCGACGGCTCTCCCGCGTGCCGCTCGACGCGCCCGACCTCCACCGGCGGGCGGTTCCCCTGCTGTCGGCCCTCGCCGCACTGGGCGACGCCGAGTCCCTGCCCGCGGTCCTGCGTCTGCTGCGCGGCCTGCCGGACGATCTGCGGCGACGCGACGCCGTCACGGAGGCCGCGGTCAGGGCCCTCGGCGTGTTCGGCGGCGGCGCGCGCGAGGCGATACCGGACCTGCGCGGACTGCTGGAGACGGACTGCGCCGTCGCGGCGGCGGACGCGCTGTGGTCGGTCACGGGCGAGGCGGATGCCGTGCTGCCGGTGCTGCTGCGGGAGCTGACGGGCCCCGCGAGCGACCGGCGGCGCCGTGCCGCGGCCGTACTGGGGCGGCTTGGCCCGGCGGCCCGGCC
>NZ_WWIC01000356.1:0-102162 GCF_009872555.1 Streptomyces sp. SID5643 | reverse complement strand
CTCCCACCGGGCGATACGCGTGCTAAGGAGCCCGCGATGAGCGACATGATCACGGCGGACCTGGTCGATCTCGACCTGTCCGCCGACACCAAGGAAGCGGCGGCGCGAGCCCTCGCCGAGCGCATGGTGGCCCTGGGCCGGGTGACCGACCTGGACGGCTTCCTCGCCGATGTGGCAGCCCGCGAGGCCCAGATGCCGACCGGCCTCGACGGCGGCATCGGCATCCCGCACTGCCGCAGCGCGCACGTCACCGAGCCGACGCTCGCCTTCGGCCGCAGCGCCTCCGGCATCGACTTCGGAGCCCCGGACGGCCCTGCCGACCTGATCTTCCTGATCGCCGCGCCGGCCGGTGCGGACGACGCCCATCTGACGATCCTGTCGTCGCTGGCCCGGCAGCTGATGAACAGCGAGTTCACCGACGCCCTGCGCGCGGTGGGCGACGCGCCCGCCGCGGCGGCCCTGATCCGCGGCGACGAGCCCGAAGCACCCGCACCCGCGGGTTCCGAGGACACCGTGGCGTCGGCGGGAGCGGCCTCTCCCGCCGCCGCCACGGTCACCGACGACACCGCCCCCGCCGAGGAGCGGCCGTTCCGGATCGTCGCCGTCACCTCCTGCCCCACCGGCATCGCCCACACCTACATGGCGGCCGAGTCCCTGGAGAACGCCGGCCGCGAAGCGGGCGTGGAACTCACCGTCGAGCCCCAGGGCTCGGCCGGTTTCACCCGGCTCGACCCGCAGGTCATCGCGGCGGCGGACGCCGTGATCTTCGCCCACGACGTGCCCGTACGGGAGAAGGAGCGGTTTGCCGGCAAGGCCACCGTCGACGTCGGGGTGAAGGCGGGCATCAACCGCCCCGCCGAACTCATCGCCGAGGTCCGCGAGAAGGCGGCGCGCGGCGAGGTCACGTCCGGTTCCGCCCCGGCCTCCCCGGTGGACCGCGCGGGCGACTCCGGCGAGGGCTACGGCACCAAGCTGCGCAAGTGGCTGATGTCCGGCGTCAGTTACATGGTGCCGTTCGTCGCCGCGGGCGGTCTGCTCATCGCCCTCGGGTTCGCGATCGGCGGCTACAAGATCAACAAGGCTCCGTCGGTGATGGACCACTTCCTGTGGACCCAGGCCGACAGCTGGGCGGCCCTGCTCTTCCAGATCGGCGGCGTCGCCTTCGGCTTCCTCGTGCCGGTCCTGGCCGGCTACATCGCCTACGGCATGGCCGACCGGCCCGGCATCGTGCCCGGCTTCGTCGGCGGCATGATCGCGTTCAACATCAACGCCGGCTTCCTCGGCGGCCTGGCGGCCGGTCTGATCGCCGGCGGCGTGGTGATGGCGATCCAGAAGGTGAACGTCCCGGCGGCACTGCGCGGCATCATGCCCGTGGTGGTGATCCCGCTGATCTCCTCGGCGATCGTCGGGTTCCTGATGTTCGTGGTCATCGGCAAGCCCATCGCCGAGGCCCAGAAGGGCATGACCGACTGGCTGAACGGCCTGTCCGGCAGCAACGCCATCCTGCTCGGCACCCTTCTCGGCCTGATGATGTGCTTCGACCTCGGCGGCCCGGTCAACAAGGTCGCCTACACCTTCGCCACGGCCGGTATCGCGGTGGCCAGCCCCAGCGACTCGGCGATGAAGATCATGGCCGCGGTGATGGCGGCCGGCATGGTCCCGCCGCTGGCCATGGCCCTGGCGACGACCGTGCGCGGCAAGCTCTTCACCCAGACCGAGCGTGAGAACGGCAAGGCCGCCTGGGTGCTCGGCGCCTCCTTCATCTCCGAGGGCGCGATCCCGTTCGCCGCGGCCGACCCGCTGCGCGTCATCCCGGCCTCCATGGCCGGCGGCGCGGTCACCGGAGCCCTGTCGATGGCCTTCGGCGCCACGCTGCGCGCCCCGCACGGCGGCATCTTCGTGGTCCCGCTGATCGGCAACGCGTTCCTCTATCTGGTCGCCATCGCCGCGGGCGTCTGCGTCACGACGGCCCTGGTGATCGTCCTCAAGGGCCTGCGCAAGCCGGTCGAGGGTGCCGCGGCGGCGTCCGGCGAGGACGGCGCGGCACGGGCGGCGGAGAGGAAGCAGCCCGTAGCGGCGTGAAGCGGCTGGAGGTTCGCCCCTTTCGAGGCGTGTGAACCGTTCATGCCACCTGCGAGATAGATCACGAAAGTCACGGCCCGGGACCGAAGTCCCGGGCCGTGGTGTCTACTGGGGCGCATGCCCGAGCACATCTCCCGATGGCCCGAAGGCCACCCGCTCCCCGCCCTCCCGCAACAGCGGCAGTCGGGCTCCCGGTCGGAGTCCGTGGAGCTGACCACCGAGGAGAGAGCCGCCTTCGCCGAGCTGGTGCGCCAACTGGGCGACAGGGGCGTCCAGTAGAAGTCGGCCCGCCTCAGGAGTGTTGCGACGCCCGCCGCTCCATCGCATCGCGCGCCGCGTCCTCGCTGGCGTACACCTCGCACATGTGCCGCCCGTCCGGCGTCGCCGTGTGTTCGACCTCCCAGAGGGAGACCTCCTCGCCGTCGCGCAGCAGGAACGCGTGCTCGTAGAGCGAGAAGCCCAGGCCCGCCCGGCCCGCGCGGCACGGGCGGCCGAACGCCTGGGTGATCAGGTGCCCCGACGCGGTGGCCAGCCGGGCCGCCGTGTCCGCGCCCGGCCGGTCCGCGTTCTCCGCCCGGCGCAGTAAACGGCGAGCGTGGTCCGCGGAGTCCTCCGCGGCGTACGCGTGCTGGGGAGTGGGGACGGGTGACAGCTGGACCGTCACCGGCAGTTCGAAGTCCGGGGTGTCCGGCGGGAGCGGCAGCCGCAGGGTGGCGGCGCGCAGCTCCTCCTCGTCGACGTACACCTCGTGCTGCGGTTCGCTGCCCGGCGCGGTGTTGTGGACGAGCTCCCAGAGCGTGAGCGCCGAGCCGTCGGCGAGCAGCCACGTGTGCCGGTACGTCTCCCGGTGCAGGCCCGCGCTGTGGTGCGCGGAGTGCAGCGAACCGTCGTGCGCCAGCGCGCAGTCCAGGCGCCTTATCGCCTCGTCCGGTAGCTCGAAGGAGTTCAGGGCGCGGCCGAGGAGTCGCGCGAGGTGCTCCTCCGGAGTCTCGGGCGAGTCGTGGGGTTCGTACGCTGCCGTCTCGTACGGAACGCTCAAGGTTTCTCCCGGCGTTGCTGCATGTCACCTTGTGGGTGCATACGGTAGCCCCTCGGTCGGACATCATGTCCGGGAACCGAGAAAACGTACGTCCGGGAAAACGCACGGGCCGCGCGAAAAGTTCCCGCGCGGCCCGGTCGGTCCGTCAAAAACCCCAGTTGGGGCGATTTTTCAGGGGGCCTCCCCTCCCGGTCAGGAAGTGCTGCCCGCAACCCACTGGCTCCACGGCATGTTCCAGCCGTTGAGCCCGTTGTCCGGCGCCACCGTCTTGTCGGGGGAGTTCTTCACGATCACCACGTCCCCGATGAGGGAGTTGTCGTAGAACCACTTGGCCGGCGTGGCTCCGCCCGCGCCCTGGACGTCGGCGAGACCGACGCAGCCGTGGCTGGTGCCCTGGCGGCCGAACGGCGGGTTGCCCTTGTTGTACCAGTAGTTGCCGTGGAGGAACGTGCCCGACGTCGTCAGGCGCATCGCGTGCGGCACGTCCGGGATGTCGTACTCCCCGCCCAGCCCGACCGTCCGGCTGTTCATCCGGGTCTGCACGAACTTCTCGGAGATCACCATCTGCCCGTTGTACGTGGTGTGCTCCGGGCCGCCCGCCGAGATCGGGATCGTCTTGACGGTCCTGCCGTCCCGGACGACCGTCATGGTCTGGGTCCTGGCGTCGACTGTGGAGACCTGCGAACGGCCCACCGTGAAGGTGACCGTCTTCTTCTGCACGCCGTAGACGCCGTTCGCGCCCTCGACCCCGTCCAGGTCGATCTTCATCGTGACCTTGGAGCCTGCCTTCCAGTACTCCTCGGGCCGGAAGTCGAGCCGCTGCCCGTTGAACCAGTGCCCGACGACCTTCTGCCCGCTGCTGGAGGAGACCGTGATGCGCGACTGCACGGCCTTCCGGTCGGTGATGGCCTTGTCGAAGGTGAACGACACCGGCATGCCCACGCCGACCGTCGTGCCGTTGTCCGGCGTGTACGTCCCGATGAAGCTGTTCGACGTCGTCACCGTCGTGAAGATGGAGTTGGCCGCGGCCGTCCGGCCGTCCGCGTCCTTGGCGGTCGCCGATATCTGGTACTTCGTCCCGCGTTCCAGCTGCTCCTTCGGCTTCCACACCTTGCCGTCGGCGGAGACCGAACCCGCCACCGTCTGGCCGCTGCCCGCCACCGTCATCTTCACGTCCGTCAGCTTCCCGTCGCTGACCTTGACGCCGGTGGCGTTGATGGACGCGCCGGTCGACCCGTCCTTCGCCGAGATGGCGATCTTCGCGACGGACGTCTTGGGGTCGCCCTTGCCGCCCTTCTCGTCGTCCTTGGCGTTGGCGCTGCCCCCGCAGGCGGTGAGCGTCAGGGCGCCGACCATCAGGGCGGCACAGGCCCCCAGAGTGCGCCGCGCTGAAATGTTCGGCGTTGTCACGGGCTGCTCCCAGTTCGTGTGATGTTGCGTGATCCGCTCCGGTACGTGAGGGAGGAGGGGTCGGGGAGCCGGTCGGGTTCCGTCCGTTCCCCATGAAGGCCGTCACGTGACAGAACCGCGACAAAGTCCGGTTCGGCTGTGGATCCGCTGTGCCCGCAGGCCTGTTCAGCCGCCCGCGTACAGCTCCCCGTACGACGGCCACGCCCCGCCCGGACCGTCCACCGGGTGCGCCGCCCGCACGGCCCGGACGATCGCGCGCGTCACCATGTCCGCACCCGCCGCGAGGATCTCGTTCAGCGCGAGCGGGTCCGCGGAGTCCAGGGCCCGGTCGCCCGTCGCCAGCGCGAACACCGTGTCCCCGTCATTGAGCAGATGCACAGGACGCACCGCACGGGCGATGCCGTCGTGCGCCGTACCGGCCAGCTTCTGCGCCTGCGCCTTGGACAGGTCCGCGTCCGTGGCGACCACCGCGAGCGTCGTGTTGAGCGGGGGCTGCGCATTCCTCGCGGCAGCCTCGGCAAGGCGCTGCCGCGCCCGCGCGCGCACCTCCTCCGCCGGGTACTCCACCCGCCCCTGGAACAACTCCCCGTACAGCACCCCCGTTTCCGGATCCACCGCCGATCCCGCGGCATTGGCCACGACCAGGGCGGCCACCGTGATCCCCGAGCCGAGCACCGTGCTCGCGCTGCCGACACCGCCCTTCAGTACCCCGGCCACCGCTCCCGTGCCCGCCCCCACGCACCCCTGGGGCACCGGCGCGCCGGGCTCGGCCGCCGCGGCGGCCTCGACCGCGGCCCGGCCGGTCGCCGCGTCCGGCCGGGCCCGGAAGTCTCCGCCCCGCCCCAGGTCGAAGACACAGGCGGCGGGCACCACCGGCACGACCTGCCCCGCTTCCGGCCCGACGCGGATCCCGCGCCCCCGCTTCTCCAGCCAGGCCATGACCCCCGAAGCGGCGTCGAGCCCGTACGCGCTGCCGCCGGTCAGCACGACCGCCTCCACCTTCCGCACCACGTTGCGCGGATCCAGCGCGTCCGTCTCCTTGGTGCCGGGCCCGCCGCCCCGCACGTCCACGGCGGCCACGGCCCCGCCCTCCGGGGCGAGCACGACCGTGGTGCCGGTGAGCCAACCGTTGCCGGTGCGCGTCGCGTGTCCCACACGCAGACCGGAGACATCCGTCAGTGCGTCAACTGTCATGGGACACAGTCTCGACCGCGGCCGGCTCCGGCGGGCGGACCGGGCCGGTGGCTGCCGCGTCGGCCGGTTGACCTACGCACGGACCGGCTCGCGGACAGGACCGTGGGGCGGCTCGTGGGTCCGGTTGTGGACCGGATCGTGGGGCGGTCCGTGGGTTTGGCTGTGGGGCGGGTCGTGGGGCGGCTCGTGGGTCTGGTTGTGGACCGGGTCGTGGGGCGGTCCGTGGGTCCGGTTGCGGACCGGGTCGTCGAGCGGCCCGTGGACCCGGTTGCGGACCGGGTCGTGGAGCGGATCGCGCCGGATCGTGGACGCCTTCACCCGGTCCGCGTCGCCGGCCCGCTCTCCCGGGCGGCCGGGCGCGTGGCCAGGGTCTCTCCGGCCGCCACCGACAGCGCGCAGACCACTCCCGCCGCGAACACCGCCCAGTGGCCCAGGAACGTGCAGCAGATCACCAGCAGGGCCGTCGTCGGCAGCACCAGCTGCTGGGTGACGCCCCGCTTGAAGTGGCGCGAGTGCAGGGCCCACACCGTGAGCAGGTACAGGGCCGTCGGCAGTGTCACCGCGGCCGACGCCGCCAGCGTGGAGATGTGCGCCTTGCCGACCGTCTGCTCCACCGCCACCTCCAGCCCGGCCCCGATCGCCGCCGCCGAGGCGAAGACCAGGTAGTGGCCGTAGCCCCACAGGAACGCCTGGCGGTTGGTCCGCAGATGGCCGTGGATGGGCACCACGAAGTAGATCCACCACGCGGCGAAGATGACCAGAAGCCCGCCCGCCGCGATGGGCAGGAGCTCGCCCAGCGCGTCGTTCTCGTCGATGCCGGACTTCACCGCGATCGTGGCCGCCGCGATCGTCTCGCCGAGCACGATGATGGTGAACAACCCGTACCGCTCCGCGATGTGGCGGGGGTGCCAGGGCGTGGAGTGGTCCCTCTCCGCGAAGGGCGGCACACACATCTCCAGCAGCGCCATCACCAGGAACCACCAGGGCCGGGCCCCCTCGGGCAGGAACAGCAGCCCCAGCCAGCCGACCTGGCACGCCAGCACGCCGCCGGCGTACCGCAGAGCGGTCGTACGCTCCGGGCCCCCGGCGGCGTGGGCCGCCCGCAGCCACTGGGCCGCCAAGGCCACCCGCATGATCGCGTAGCCGAGCCAGACCACGAGGTACTCGTGGTCCTCGAACGCCCGCGAGACCCCCGCCGCGAGGACCAGCACACCGGCGATCTGCACCAGCGTGACGACTCGGTAGAGGACGTCGTCGTTGTCGTAGGCCGAGGCGAACCAGGTGAAGTTCATCCACGCCCACCACAGGGCGAAGAACACCATCGCGTAGTCGAGGATGCCCTGGCCCGCGTGCCCCTCGGCGACGGAGTGCACCAGCTCGATGCCCGCCTGGGCGACCGCCACGACGAAGCACAGGTCGAAGAAGAGCTCCAGGGGCGAGGCCGTCCGGTGCGCCTCGTCGCGGCCACGGGCCCGAAGCCTGCGCAGCGCCCCCCTGCTGCCGGGCCGGCGCGAGGGGACGGGCGGGGGAGCGGGGCTGGACGTCATGCGTCCCAGCAGAGCAGAAGGCACGGGTAATTTCTCCGCGACCGTACCCTGGTTGCATGAGTACCGTCCCCGGCCCCGAGCCGCGCGAGCCGAAGCCCGCGCTGGTCTTCGACGACCCGCTCGACCAGCAGTCCTCCGACGACACCGACCGAGGCTGGGGCGAGCGCACCGACTCCGGCGGCAGTGCGGCGGACCTCAAGCGCTTCCTCGACGAGAAGCCGCCCCACCACCTCTGAAGCCGTCGGGCTACTCCCGGTCGTGCCCCGAGCCGCGCTGGGCGAGCAGGGCGTCCCGGATCTCCTTCAGGACCTCCAGCTCGGTCACCTCGAGGACCTCCTGGGTGCTCTCCTTGGCCTTGCGGCGTGCTTCCTGCCGGGCGAGGTACTTCGCCATGGGAAGGACCATCAGGAAGTAGACGACCGCCGCGGTGATCACGAAGCTCAGGGCGGCGCCGAGGACGGAACCCCACAGGATCTGGATACCCTGCTCGCCCTCGCAGGTCGAGCTCAGGCACGAGCTGTAGTGGTCGAGGTTCTTGGTCCCGATGGCGCCGACGACCGGGTTGATGATCCCCTTCACCACGGCGTTGACGATGTTGGTGAAGGCGGCACCGATCACCACCGCCACCGCCAGATCGACGACGTTCCCGCGCATCAGGAAGGCCCGGAAGCCCTCCCAGACACTCGGCTCCTTCTTCTCGCTCACCTGGGGGCCTCTCCTCGTACGAGCAGCTTGTAGAGCAGCGTGTGGAACAAAACGCTCCGCAACCTACGTCACCGTTGGGCCGAACCGGGCAACCAGGTCCCTCGAACGAGGACCTTGACGAAATCATGCACGTGATCACCACAGCGTCACCGCCAACCGCCCGGTGCCGCTCGCGCCGGCCAGCCGGGCGGCCGTGGCCCGTGGCACCGACAGCACGACCAGCGCCCCGCTGTCACCCGTGCCCTCCAGCGGCTCCGGCACCTTCGCCACCCTGGCGCCGCGCGCGACCACCCGGGCATCGCCGCCCGGCACCGCCCCCTCGGCGGCGATGACGTCGACCCGGTCGCCGGGCCGCAGCAGTCGTACGGTGGCCGCGTCGGCGATCCGGACCGGGGCCGTCACCGACCCGGCGGTGCGGCGCGGGTGCGCGGGATGCTCCCCGGACACCGGGGCCGTCTGCGCGGGAGGCCGCGCCCGGGGATGGCCGCGAGCCCCGTCGCCCTCGCGCGGGCCCGCCGACACGAGGGCCGTGGCGGTGACCGCGAGCCCCACGGCCACGGCCCGCCGCCGGTGCCGGACGAACCGGCCGGACCGGTGCCCGCCGCGCACCCGTACCGGATCGAACCGCGGCACCTCACGGGTCGCGGGCACCTCCGCCCCGGGCGGGCACGCGGCGAGCGACCAGGAGGGAGACGAGGGCACGACCGAGGAACGAGCGAGGGACACGGAGACCACCACCTGCGACGAGGGACCGGCTTGCGCTCCCCACGATGAGGCCTCTCGCCACCCCCCGCTCAGGCCTGTGGATCCACCGCCGGCCTGTGGACAACTCCCTCACCCGAACGGCGACTTCCGCCCCCCAAGCTCCTACAGCCGACCCCCTACGGCAGTACGAACCCCGGGTCCATCCCACCCAGCGCGCTCACACACAAACAGTCCCGCTCACCCTCCGCGGGCAGCCCGGCCACCGCGTCGAACAGCACCCCGCGCAGCCGGTCCACATTCGCCGCGAACACCCGCAGCACCTCGTCGTGCGAGACGCCCTCGCCCGTCTCGGCGCCCGCGTCGAGGTCGGTGACGAGGGTCAGCGACGTGTAGCAGAGCTCCAGCTCCCGGGCGAGCGCCGCCTCGGGGTGGCCGGTCATGCCCACCACCGACCAGCCCTGCGCCTGGTGCCACAGCGATTCCGCACGCGTCGAGAAGCGCGGCCCCTCGACCACGACCAGCGTGCCGCCGTCCACCGGCTCCCAGTCCCGGCCGCGGGCCGCCTTCAGCGCGACGGCCCTCCCGGCGGGGCAGTAGGGGTCGGCCAGCGACACGTGCACCACGTTCGGCACGGAGCCGTCGGGCAGCGGCAGCCCGTCGAAGTAGCTGTTGGCGCGGGATTTTGTGCGGTCCACCAGCTGGTCCGGCACCAGCAGGGTGCCCGGCCCGTACTCGGGGCGCAGGCCGCCCACGGCGCACGGGGCCAGGACCTGGCGCACGCCGACCGAGCGCAGTGCCCACAGGTTGGCCCGGTAGTTGATCCGGTGCGGCGGCAGGTGGTGACCCCGTCCGTGCCGAGGCAGGAAGGCGACCCGCCGGCCGGCGACGTCACCGAGGAAGAGGGAGTCGCTGGGCGGCCCGTACGGGGTGTCGACCTGGATCTCGGTCACGTCGTCGAGGAAGGAGTAGAACCCCGAGCCGCCGATGACGCCGATCCCGGCGCCTTCCTGGTCCGCCACGTTCGCCTTGTTCGCCATGTCCGCACCCTAACCGCATGCGCGAACGCCGAGGACCCCGTCGCCCGAGGGCGACAGGGTCCCGTAAGAATCAGGCCTTACGCGGCGGTGGTGCTGCTGCTGGAGGAGCTGCTGCTGCTCGACGACGAACTCGAGGCGGAGCTCGACGAGCCGGAGTCGGAGGACGACGAGCCCGAGGACGCGGAGCTCGACGACTTCGCCGCCGGGGAGCTGCTCGACGAGGAGCCGCGGCTGTCGTTCCGGTAGAAGCCGGAACCCTTGAAGACAATGCCGACCGCCGAGAACACCTTCTTCAGGCGGCCCTTGCAGCTGGGGCACTCGGTGAGGGCGTCGTCGGTGAACTTCTGCACCGCCTCGAGGCCTTCGCCGCACTCGGTGCACTGGTACTGGTAGGTCGGCACTGTCTTCCTCCTGGCACTCTCACTCGATGAGTGCTAACGACGATCCATAGTGACGTATTCCGGCCGCTCAGTCCACTGCCACCGGCACGCGGTGACCCACGCCACGCGCGACGGTCCGCCCGCCCGCCCGCGCCGCCAGCCGGGAGCGCAGCGCCAGGAGGGTCGCCAGGGCCATCACCGTGCCGCCCATCGGCACCAGGAAACCGGCTCCCGACCAGAAGCGGTCCTCCAGCTGTCCGGCGGCCGTGACGGCGGCGGCCTGGCCGAGCGCGACCGCCCCGGTCAGCCAGGTGAAGGCCTCGGTGCGGGCACCCGCCGGGACCAGGCTGTCGACCAGGGTGTAGCCGGTGATCAGGGCAGGCGCGATGCACATGCCGACCAGCAGGCCGAGGCCGGCGAGGACCGGCACGGAGTGGGCGGCCCACAGGCCGGACGCGGCCAGGGCGAGCGCCGCGTAGCCGATGACCAGGCGCCGCTGCGGGGCCGCCTTCCAGGCGATCGCGCCGCAGACCACGCCGGAGAGCATGTTGCCCGCGGCGAAGACGCCGTAGAGGACGCCGTTCAGACCCGGTTCTCCGATCGACTCGGTGAACGCGGCCAGGGAGACCTGCATGCCGCCGAAGACCGTGCCGATGCCCAGGAAGGTCACGATCAGCACGCGCACCCCGGGGACGCGCAGCGCCGAAGCGTGCTCCACGCGCGCGTGCCCGCCGGTGGCGACCGAGGGCTGCGTGCTCTTCTGCGCGGCGAACAGCAGGCCTCCGATCAGGGTCAGCGAGGCTTCCGTGACGAGTCCGGCGGCCGGGTCGACGGCCGTGCACAGGGCGGTGGCCAGCAGCGGTCCGACCACGAAGGTCAGTTCGTCCGTGACGGACTCGAAGGCCGCGGCGGTGGTCATCAGCGGCGAGTCCTTGAGCTTCACGCCCCAGCGGGCCCGCACCATCGGGCCGACCTGGGGCACCGAGGCGCCGGTCGGGACGGCCGCGGCGAACACCGCCCACAGGGGCGCGTCGAGCAGCGCGAGCGCGGTCAGCGTCAGACCGGACACCGCGTGCAGCAGCACTCCGGGGACCAGCACGGCGCGCTGCCCGTAGCGGTCGGCGAGACGGCCGCTGTAGGGCGCGAACAGGGCCATGGAGACGCCGGTGACGGCCGCGGCGGCGCCCGCCGCTCCGTACGAGCCGGTGGTGTGCTGCACCAGCAGCACGATGGAGATGGTCAGCATCGCGAACGGCTGGCGTGCCGCGAAGCCGGGGAGCAGGAACGTCCAGGCGCCGCGGGTGCGCAGCAGCCGGCCGTATCCCGGTCGGGCGGAAGCCGTCGGGTTCTCCGACGCCTTCGAGGTGACCGTGGACGCCACGGCCCGTGCCTTTCTGCCGCCTGGTAGCGCGGCCCCGTAGCGGGCGGCGCCGAGAGCTGTCCTCTTGCGCGGAACTGCGGTAGATGCCGGGGCCCGGTGAGGAGGGGTGTCCCGACCGCCATACGGTCGCGCCAGCTCTGCGTCAGGCAGAGTTGGTTCGATCTGGGTAACGCCTTCATCGTACAGGGATCAAGGAGCTGTGCTCCTGTGAAAGTGAGCACCATGGCGGTGCGCGCCCTACAAATCCCAAACCGTGCAAAACGCCCTCAACGGGCCGCCCCGTCCGTGCCCAGCCAGCCGGCCAGCTTGCCGCCGTGCCCCACGGCCCGCAGCCGGCTCTCGGTCGCGTCCCGGACGGGGTCCGTGGCGACCACGAGGAGTTCGTCCCCGCGCTGGAGAATCGTCGTCGGCAGCGGGACGAAGGATTCGCCCCCGCGCACGATGAGCGTCACGGCCGCACCGTGCGGCAGCCGCAGCTCGGCCACCTCCACGCCGTGCATCTTCGATTCGCCGGGGATCGCCACGGACAGCAGGTGGCCCCGCAGCCGCTCCAGCGGGGCGGACTCGATGCCGAGGTCGGCGGCTTCCGAGCCGTCCCCCAGGTGCAGCTTGCGGCCCAGCCAGGGCAGCGTCGGGCCCTGGACCAGGGTGTAGACGACGACCAGCACGAACACGATGTTGAAGATCCGCCGGCTGGCGTCGACGCCCTGAACCATGGGGATGGTCGCCAGGATGATGGGCACGGCCCCGCGCAGCCCCGCCCAGGACATCAGCGCCTGCTCCTGCCACGGCACCCGGAACGGCGACAGGCAGAGCACCACGCTCAGCGGTCGCGCCACCATGGTCAGCACCAGCCCGATGACCAGCGCGGGCACGATGTCGTCGCCCAGCTCGTGCGGGGTGACCAGCAGGCCGAGCAGGACGAACATGCCGATCTGGGCCATCCAGCCGAGCCCGTCGGCGAACCCGCGGGTGGCCGGCCAGTGCGGCAGCCGCGCGTTGCCCATCACCATCGCCGCGAGGTACACCGCGAGGAAGCCGCTCCCGTGGGCGAGGGCGCCGGCCGCGTAGGCCACCACGGCGATCGCCATGACGGCGATCGGGTAGAGGCCGGAGGCGGGCAGCGCCACGTGCCTGAGCCCCCAGGCGCCCAGCCAGCCCACCGTGAGGCCGATGGCCGCGCCGATCGCCAGCTCCAGCAGGATCACGCCCAGCAGCGTGTACCAGTGCTCGACGGGCCCGGCGGTGGACAGGGACACCACGAGGATGACCACCGGGGCGTCGTTGAAGCCGGACTCCGCCTCCAGCGTGCCCATCACGCGCGCGGGCAGGGGGATCTTGCGCAGCACGGAGAACACGGCCGCGGCGTCGGTCGAGGAGACGACCGCCCCGATGATGAGGGCCTGCCGCCACTCCAGGCCGATCAGGTAGTGCGCGGCCGACGCCGTGACCCCGACGCTCACCGCGACACCGGCCAGCGCCAGTGCCGTGGCGGCCGGCAGGGCCGGCTTGATCTCCTTCCACTTCGTGCCCAGACCACCCTCGGCCAGGATCACGACCAGGGCCGCGTACCCGATGACCTGAGTCAGTTCGGCGTTGTCGAAGTGGATGTCGCCCACGCCGTCCTGGCCCATGGCGACGCCTATCCCCAGGTACACGAGCAGGCTGGGGAGCCCGCTGCGCGAGGAGATCCGTACCGCTGCGACGGCGACGAGCAGGACGAGCGAGCAGACGAGCAGGAGCTGGTTGAGGTGGTGAACAGTCAGCGGCCGATTCCTTCCCTGGCCCGCACGCACGCGCGCGTGGGCTCACGTACATCGCACATGAAGCTGTGGCGCACCGCGCCAACTACTTCGTTACCTTACCTAACTCTTGACGATTTCTTGACACTTCTTGAGGCAAGATCGAACGTCCGTCCGTACCGGTTTCCGACTCCGCGTCAAGGGGCGCAAGGCCCTGCGCCTATCGTTGCTCCAGCGCTCAGTTAAAAGCACAGCCGAACCTGCCGCTCGCGTTAGGACAGCAAGGACAGCGATGCCCCCCAACACCACCGCCTCCACGGGTCAGCAGCCCGGCAAGTCCGGCAGGAGAAAGGGGCGCAAAGCCCGACTTATCGTGCTCGTCCTGGTGCTGGCCCTCATCGGGGGCGTGGCCTACGGGTCGTACTGGTCCATCAGTACCGTCCGGGCCTCCTTCCCGCAGACCAAGGGCACCCTCACATTGAAGGGCCTGTCGGGCCCGGTCGAGGTCAAGCGCGACAACTACGGCATTCCGCAGATCTACGCCTCGTCCGACGCGGACCTGTTCATGGCGCAGGGCTACGTCCAGGCGCAGGACCGGTTCTACGAGATGGACGTCCGCCGCCACATGGCCGCCGGGCGGCTGTCGGAGATGTTCGGCAAGGACCAGGTCGACAACGACGAGTTCCTGCGCACCCTCGGCTGGGACCGGGTCGCCAAACAGGAGTACGACACCAAGCTGTCGGCCGCCACGAAGAAGTACCTCCAGGCCTACGCCGAGGGAGTCAACTCCTACCTCCAGGGCAAGGACGGCGAGGACATCTCCCTGGAGTACGCGGCGCTGGGCTTCACCAACGACTACAAGCCGCAGAAGTGGACCCCGGTCGACTCGATCTCCTGGCTGAAGGCGATGGCCTGGGACCTGCGCGGCAACATGCAGGACGAGATCGACCGCGCCCTGCTCACCAGCCGCCTCGGCCCGAAGCAGATCGCCGACCTGTACCCGAAGTACCCGTACAGCCGCAACAAGGCGATCGTCCAGGAGGGTCAGTACGACGAGCTGACGGGGGCGTTCGAGCAGGGCGGCGCGAGCGGCACGTCAGGTACGAGCGGCACCGCGGGAGCCTCCGCCGGAACCGGAACCGCGGGCACCCAGGGCGCCGCCCCGGGCGCGTCCGGCGCGGGCGGCACCGCCTCCGGCCCCTCGGGCACCGCGGGCCTGGACAGCCAGCTCGGCGGCCTCACCGACGTCCTGGACGACCTCCCGCCGGCCGTCGGCGTGAACGGCGACGGCATCGGCTCCAACTCCTGGGTCGTCGGCGGGGAGTACACCATCACCGGCAAGCCGCTGCTGGCCAACGACCCGCACCTGTCGCCCTCCCTGCCGTCCGTCTGGTACCAGATGGGCCTGCACTGCCGCAGCGTCTCCAGCGCCTGCCAGTACGACGTCAGCGGCTACACCTTCGCCGGCATGCCGGGCGTGATAATCGGCCACAACCAGAACATCTCCTGGGGCATGACCAACTCCGGCGTGGACGTCACCGACCTCTACCTGGAGAAGATCACCGGCAACGGCTACCTGTACGACGGCAAGGTCAAGCCCTTCGAGACGCGCGAGGAGACCATCGAGGTCGCCGGGGGCGAGTCCAAGAAGATCGTCGTCCGCGAGACCAACAACGGGCCCCTGCTGTCCGACCGCGACGAGGAGCTCGTGAAGGTCGGCAGGAAGGCCACCGTCGACACCGCCGCACCCGACAGAGGCGACGGCTACGGCGTCGCGCTGCGCTGGACCGCCCTCCAGCCCGGCACCACCATGGACGCCGTCTTCGCCATGAACAAGGCGAAGAACTGGACCGACTTCCGCAAGGCCGCCGCGCAGTTCGAGGTGCCCTCGCAGAACCTGGTCTACGCCGACACCGAGAACCACATCGGCTACACGCTGCCGGGGAAGATCCCGCTGCGCCAGAAGGGCGACGACGGCTCCATCCCGGCGCCCGGCTGGGACCCGAAGTACCGCTGGACCGGCTACATCCCGCAGGACGCGCTGCCCTACGAGTACGACCCGGAGCGCGGCTACATCGTCACCGCCAACCAGGCCGTGATCGACCCGGACAAGTACCCGTACACGCTCACCGCGGACTGGGGCTACGGCGCGCGCAGCCAGCGGATCACCGACCTGATCCAGTCGAAGATCAAGGACGGCGGCAAGATCTCCACGGACGACATGCGCCAGATGCAGCTGGACAACAGCAGCGAGATCGCCCGGCTGCTGGTGCCCACGCTGCTGAAGATCGACCCCGGGAACAAGGACGTCCGCGAGGCGCAGAAGCTCCTGGAGGGCTGGGACTACACCCAGGACGCCGACTCCGCGGCGGCGGCCTACTTCAACGCGGTGTGGCGCAACGTCCTCAAGCTCGCCTTCGGCAACAAGCTGCCCAAGGAGCTGCGCCCCAAGGGCCAGTGCCTGTGGGTCGAGCCGGTCAACACCACCGGTCCCGCCGACGAGGCGGAGAAGGTCCGTGAGTGCGGCCAGCGCGACCGCGACCGGGCGCAGCCGGACGGCGGCGACCGCTGGTTCGAGGTGGTCCGGGGTCTCATGAACCAGCCCGACAGCGACTGGTGGACGACCCCCGAGGTGCGCACCCGTCCCGCCGCACACAACCGCGACGAGCTGTTCAAGCGGGCCATGATCGACGCCCGCTGGGAGCTGACCGCCAAGCTCGGCAAGGACATCGACTCCTGGAGCTGGGGCCGGCTGCACCGCCTGTTCCTGAAGAACCAGACCCTCGGCACCGCGGGCCCCGGTTTCCTCCAGTACGCCCTCAACCGCGGCCCCTGGGAGCTCGGCGGCGGCGAGGCCACCGTCAACGCGACCGGCTGGAACGCGGCCGGCGGCTACGGGGTGGTGTGGGTGCCGTCCATGCGGATGGTGGTGAACCTCGGCGACCTCGACAAGTCGAAGTGGATCAACCTCACCGGCGCCTCCGGGCACGCCTACAGCGCGCACTACGTCGACCAGACCGACAAGTGGGCCGACGGCGAACTGCTGCCCTGGTCCTTCTCGGAGCAGGCGGTCGAGAAGAGCACGGCCGACAAGCTGGTGCTCAGGCCGTGAGCCGGTGAACGAAGGGCCCTCCACGCGCACGCGTGAGGGCCCTTCGGCGTCAGGACGCCGGCCGGAACCGTCGCACCCCCGCAGGCGTCACCACCGCGTCCACCGGCCGGTCGTGCGGCTCGGCGGGGACGAGCCCGACGACCTCGGAGTCGTACAGCAGCACCACCAGGGCGGGATGCGCCCCCGCCCGCTCCAGCCGTGCCAGGACCCGGTCGTAGGAGCCGCCGCCCCGGCCGAGGCGCATCCCGCGCGCGTCCACCGCCAGGCCGGGCAGCAGCACGGCGTCGGCGGTGGTCACGGCGTCGGGTCCGAGGCGCTCGCCGGCGGGTTCGAAGAGGGCCATGCGGCCGCCGTGTTGCACGCGCGCCAGGGAGCCCTGGCCCTCGTACGCGCCCCAGTCCAGGTCGTTGTCGGGCAACAGGGCCGGCAGCAGCACGCGCACGCCCCGGGCGCGCAGCGCGTCCAGGAGCGCGAGCGTCCCGGGTTCGCTCCCCACCGAGACGTACGCCGCCACCGTCCCGGCCCGCGCCAACTCGGGCAGCTCCAGCGCCCGCCCGGCCAGCGCGGCCGACTTTTCCCGCAGGTCATCGGCCGTCAACCTGTTCCTCACCGCGAGGATCTCGCGCCGCAAACTCCGCTTGTCAGGCTCGCCCGGACGTGCGATAGGCCTCAATGGTTGCTCCCGTACCGTCGCAATACGCTCATATGAGCGCCTATGAACCGGAGCCGCAGATTCCATGCAAAGGCACCGGATAGGGTGGCCGACATGACTCAGTTGCACCCTCGGATCAGCAAGGCTGTCATTCCCGCAGCAGGCCTCGGCACCCGGTTCCTGCCGGCCACCAAAGCCACTCCCAAGGAGATGCTGCCGGTCGTGGACAAGCCCGCGATCCAGTACGTGGTCGAGGAGGCCGTCGCCGCGGGTCTCGACGACGTCCTCATGGTGACGGGCCGCAACAAGCGCCCCCTGGAGGACCACTTCGACCGCAACTACGAGCTGGAGTCGGCCCTCCAGAAGAAGGGCGACGCCGGCCGTCTCGCCAAGGTGCAGGAGTCCAGCGACCTCGCGACCATGCACTACGTCCGCCAGGGCGACCCCAAGGGCCTCGGCCACGCCGTCCTGTGCGCCGCCCCGCACGTGGGTGACGAGCCCTTCGCCGTCCTCCTCGGCGACGACCTCATCGACCCCCGCGACCCCCTGTTGCAGCGCATGGTCGAGGTCCAGGAGCAGCGCGGCGGCAGCGTCATCGCGCTCATGGAGGTCGCCCCGGAGCAGATCCACCTCTACGGCTGCGCGGCCGTGGAGACCACCGAGGACAGCGACGTCGTCCAGGTCAGCGGCCTCGTGGAGAAGCCCGACCCGGCCGACGCCCCGTCCAACTACGCCATCATCGGCCGCTACGTCCTCGACCCGCACATCTTCGAGATACTGCGCCGGACGGAGCCGGGCCGCGGCGGCGAGATCCAGCTCACGGACGCCCTTCAGGAGCTCGCGGCCGACGAGAAGATCGGCGGCCCGGTGCACGGCGTGGTCTTCAAGGGCCGCCGTTATGACACCGGCGACCGCGGCGACTACCTGCGTGCCATTGTCCGACTCGCATGCGAACGTGAAGACCTGGGACCGGACTTCCGGACCTGGCTTCGCAGTTACGTAGCCGAGGAGATGTAGCCCGTTGAGCAGCGCCGCGCCCCACGTCACCGGCCAGGACCACGCCGGCCCCGACCCCCTGTGGTCGGTGGACGAGCACCTGGAGGACATCCTCGCCACCGTCCGCCCCCTGGAACCCATCGAGCTGCACCTGCTCGACGCCCAGGGCTGCGTCCTCGTCGAGGACATCACGGTGCCGGTGTCCCTGCCGCCCTTCGACAACAGCTCGATGGACGGCTACGCGGTACGGGTCGCGGACGTGGCGGGCGCGAGCGAGGAGTTCCCGGCGGCCCTGGAGGTCGTCGGAGACGTCGCCGCGGGCCAGGCCGGACTGCTCCACGTGGGCCCCGGCCAGGCCGCCCGCATCATGACCGGCGCCCCGCTGCCGCCCGGCGCCGAGACGGTCGTGCCCGTCGAGTGGACCGACGGCGGGCTCGGCGAGGGTCCGGTGCGCGGCATGCGCGCCCGCAGCCTCGGCCCCGAGGGCGCCACCGGGCACGTGCACGTGTACCGCGCTGCCGAGGCCCGCGCGCACGTGCGCGCCAAGGGCAGCGACGTGAAGGCCGGCGACCGTGCCCTGGAGGCCGGCACCGTGCTCGGCCCGCCCCAGATCGCCCTGCTCGCAGCGATCGGCCGCGGCACCGTCCGGGTCCGCCCGCGCCCACGCGTGGTGGTGCTCTCCACCGGCAGCGAACTCGTCCAGCCGGACACGGAACTGGGCACCGGTCAGATCTACGACTCCAACAGCTTCGCCCTCACCGCCGCCGCCCGGGACGCCGGCGCCATCGCCTACCGCGTGGGCGCCGTCGCCGACGACGCCGAGACCCTGCGCTCCACCATCGAGGACCAGCTGGTCCGCGCCGACCTGATGGTCACCACGGGCGGCGTGAGTGTCGGCGCGTACGACGTGGTGAAGGAAGCCCTGTCCCACGTCGGCGACGAGGACGAGGCCGGCAGCGGCATCGACTTCCGCAAGCTCGCCATGCAGCCCGGAAAGCCCCAGGGCTTCGGCTCCATCGGCCCCGACCACACCCCGCTGCTGGCCCTGCCCGGCAACCCGGTGTCGTCGTACGTCTCCTTCGAACTCTTCGTCCGCCCCGCGATCCGCACCCTGATGGGCCTCCAGGACGTCCACCGCCCCACGACCCGGGCGACCCTGGCCGCCGAGAAGGCGCTGACCTCCCCGAAGGGCCGCCGCCAGTTCCTGCGCGCCGGCTACGCCGACGGCAAGGTCACCCCGGTCGGCGGCGCCGGATCCCACCTGGTCGCCGCCCTCGCCCACGCGGACGCACTGATCGTCGTCCCCGAGGACACCGAGTCCGTCGAACCGGGCGCCGAGGTCGAGGTGGTCCTGCTCGGCCGGTAGCCGCTGGTTGGGAGTACCGTGTCGCGCACAGCAGGCCCGTGCGCCGCACCGCGACGGGCCCGGACCGGGAGCGCCACACAGCATGAGCACGCAGGACCCACCCCCGCAGGACGGCCCCACGCAGGACCGGCTGACGCACATCGACGCGGCGGGCGCCGCCCGCATGGTCGACGTGTCGGAGAAGGACGTGACCGCGCGCACCGCCCGCGCCAGCGGGCGTGTCCTCGTCTCGCCCCGCGTGATCGAGCTGCTGCGCGGCGAGGGCGTCCCCAAGGGCGACGCCCTCGCGACCGCGCGGATCGCCGGGATCATGGGCGCCAAACGCACCCCCGATCTGATCCCGCTCTGTCACCCGTTGTCGGTGTCCGGTGTGAAACTGGACCTGTCGGTCGCGGACGACGCCGTGGAGATCCTCGCCACGGTGAAGACGACGGACCGCACGGGTGTCGAGATGGAGGCCCTCACCGCGGTCTCCGTCGCCGCGCTCACCGTGATCGACATGGTCAAGGCGGTCGACAAGGGAGCGGTCATCACGGACGTACGGGTGGAGGAGAAGACGGGCGGCAAGTCGGGCGACTGGAGCCGGGCATGACACTGGACGCTTCGACCGGCGGTGCACTGCCCGCGCCGTACGCCGCCCTCGTCGTCACGGCCTCGAACAGGGCCGCCGCAGGTATCTACGAGGACAAGGGCGGCCCGATGGTCGCGGACGGCCTGAAGCGCTTCGGCTTCGAGGTCGACGGCCCCCAGGTCGTCCCCGACGGCGACCCGGTCGAGGCCGCCCTGCGCGCCGGTGTCGACGCCGGCTACGACGTCATCGTCACCACCGGCGGTACGGGCATCTCGCCCACCGACCGCACCCCCGAGGCGACCCGCCGCGTCATCGACCACGAGGTGCCGGGCATCGCCGAGGCCATCCGGGCGTACGGCCGGGAGAAGGTGCCGACCGCGGCGCTCTCCCGGGGCCTGGCCGGAGTGGCGGGCGGCACCCTGATCGTCAACCTGCCCGGTTCCAGCGGCGGCGTGAAGGACGGCCTCGCCGTCCTGGAGCCGTTGCTCGCCCACGCCGTCGAGCAGCTGCGGGGCGGCGACCACCCCAGACCCGCCAGCGGGGGTGCGAGCTGAACAGCCCATCCTGGCCCGTGGAGCTGGTGGACGGCGACATCGTCCTCAGGCCGATAAAGCTGCGCGACCAGCGGGCATGGCGCGAGGTCAACCGGCGCAACCGCGACTGGCTGCGCCCCTGGGAGGCGACGATTCCGCCCCCCACGCCCGGCGGGCCGATGACGCACCGCCCGACCTTCCGCCAGATGGTCCGCCATCTGCGGTCGGAGGCGAAGGCGGGCCGGATGCTGCCCTTCGTCATCGAGTACCAGGGGCGGCTGGTGGGGCAGTTGACGGTCGCCGGGATCACTTGGGGCTCGATGTGCTCGGGCCACGTCGGTTACTGGGTGGACGAGTCGGTGGCCGGCCGCGGCGTGATGCCCACGGCGGTGGCGCTCGTCACCGACCACTGTTTCCGCACCGTCGGACTGCACCGCATCGAGGTCTGCATTCGCCCCGAGAACGGGCCCAGCCGCCGGGTCGTGGAGAAACTCGGATTCCGTGAGGAGGGCCTGCGGCCGCGTTATCTCCACATCGACGGGGCCTGGCGCGACCATCTCGTCTTCGCCCTCACCGCGGAAGAGGTGCCGGACGGCTTGCTGAGGCGCTGGCAGCGGGCGCGGTCGCAGAGTAATCCGGGAATGCGGCACCACCCCGGAAATTGAATAAGTGTTCGAAATTGATCGACCGGTGACCATCTCGGGGCAATGAATTCCCGGCCTGGGCGGTCTGCTGATCGCATCGGTCACAAGAAAAGTTCGAAATATCAGCCAGATCGTGCGACACACCGGCTCAATTGGCAGATGGCCTCACGCAAACCCCTCTACGGTGTGAGGCGTGAGCAGCAGCGGCCTCATCTACGCAGTCATTGTCGGGGCCTGGGCCGCCTACTTGGTGCCGATGTGGCTCCGTAGGCAGGACGAGCTGAACGAGGCCCGTCCGACGGAACGCTTCAGCACCGCCATCCGGCTGCTGTCCGGACGGGCGGGGATGGAGCGCCGGTACGCCAAGGACCTGCGGGCGCGCTCCACCGACGAGGGGGAGCAGGACGCCGACGACCTGGACGCCGTCACCGACTCGGTGGACGTCCGGGCCTTCGCCGTGTCCAAGACCCGTCCCCAGACCCAGGCACCCGTACCCTCGCCCGGCCCCGAACAGCCCGCCCGCCCGGCGGCCCCCGAACCCCCCGCCCGTCAGTCGCCCGCACCGCACGCGGCGACGCCCGGACGCCCCCGGGAACGTGTCCCCGCCGCCCGGCGCAGCGCCTCGGCGCAGGCGGACCAGGCGGCCGCGGCACGAGCCCGGCGCTCGAAGGTGCTCGCGCGCCGCCGGCGCACCACCACCATGCTGTTCCTCGCCTTCACCCTCGGCGCGATCGTCGCCGCGGTCGGAGGGCTCGCCTTCCTGTGGGCACCCGGCGTGCCCGCGGTCATGCTCAGCGTCTACATCGCGTACCTGCGCTCCCAGGAGCGCCGCCGCTTCGCCTACCAGATGGACCGCCGCATGGCCGAGGCCGCGGCGCAGCGCCTGCGGGAGCGCCAGCGCCAGCCCCGCCGCCGCACCCTCGCGGCCGAGGAGAGCGACGAACCGGAGGAGGGACCCGAGCCGGCGACCGACCCCGGCCTGTCGGCCCTCGCGGCGGACCGGCGCGCCCTCGTCGAGCAGACCGACCACGCGGAGTGGGTCGACCAGCAGCGCGAGCGGCAGCGGCGGCCCGGGCAGGGCGGCGACAGCTGGGAGCCGGTACCGGTGCCCCTGCCGACGTACGTGACCGCCCCGGTCGCCCCGCGGGCCACCAGCGACGTGGATCTCGGCGCCCCGGACACCTGGAGCTCGGCGCGGTCGAGTGCGGTCACGCCCAACGCGGAGAGCGAGTCCGCCGCCCCGGACCACCCGGGCGAGCCGCAGCACCCCGCCCAGGACGCGGGCGACGACGACGGGGACGGACGCACCGACGCCCGCCGCGCGGCCTCCGCCCGCCGTGCCCGCGAGCGCGGCCGCACCCCGCTCTTCGACCAGTACGAGGACGGGGAGCGCCCCCGGGCGGCCAACGAGTAGGCCGCGAAAGCCGCAGGTGACCGCCCCTGGGGAACGGATTTCCAAGCAGGCCGATCGGGGTGCTAAAGTTTCACTCGTTGCAAGGGCCTGTGGCGCAGTCCGGTAGCGCACCTCGTTCGCATCGAGGGGGCCAGGGGTTCAAATCCCCTCAGGTCCACGCAGCTCAGAGCCCCGGTCGGGAAACCGACCGGGGCTCTGACGTGTGTTCAGCGCCCCATGCCCTGGAGACTCTTGGCGAAGCAGCGGCTCGACTCGTAGTGGCGGTAGTAGCCGAACTTGGCGCACGGCTCGTAGCCACTGGACCTGTACAGGGCTATGGCCTCCGGCTGCTTGGTGCCGGTCTCCAGGACCATCCGGACGCGGCCGGCCGCGCGGGCGTCCTCCTCCAGGGCGGCCAGGATGCGCCGGGCCAGGCCACGGCCGCGCATGCCGTCCACCACGTACATGCGCTTCAGCTCGGCGTCGCCGTCGAGGTTGCCCTCGTCGTTGGTGTCCTGGGCGCGCCAGCCGCCCGAGGCGACGGGGGTGCCGTGCTCGTCGTAGGCGATCAGGTAGATGCCGTTGGGCGGGTCGAAGTCCGCGGCGGCCATGGGGGTGGCGTCGCCGTCGTCGCCGTAGCGGACGACGTACTCGGCCTGCACCTGGTCGTTCAGCTTCATGGCGTCGGGGTGGTCGAAGGAGACCCGGCGTATGTGCATGCCCGCTACCGTATTCGATCCGGAACTGGACCTCGTCCAGGGTGCCGGTATCGTGCCCGGGTGCTCACTGTGACCTCTGTGAATGTGAACGGGCTGCGTGCCGCCGCGAAGAAGGGCTTCGTGGAGTGGCTCGCGGACACCGAAGCCGACGTGCTGTGCCTCCAGGAGGTGCGCGCCGAGCCGGAGCAGCTGCCCGGGTCCGTCCGCGCGCCGGAGGGCTGGCACGTCGTGCACGCGCCGGCCGCCGCCAAGGGGCGGGCCGGAGTGTCCCTCTACAGCCGCCGCGCGCCCGACCGGGTCCGGATCGGGTTCGGCTCGGCAGAGTTCGACGGCAGCGGCCGGTACGCGGAGATCGACCTGCCGGGCCTCACCGTCGCCTCCCTCTACCTGCCCTCCGGCGAGGTCGGCACCGAGCGGCAGGACGAGAAGGAACGCTTCATGGGCGAGTTCCTCGCCCACCTGAAGGGGCTGCGGGAGCGTGCCGCCGCCGAGGGGCGCGAGGTGCTCGTCTGCGGCGACTGGAACATCGCCCACCAGCGGGCCGACCTCAAGAACTGGCGCGGCAACCAGAAGAACTCCGGCTTCCTCCCCGAGGAGCGGGAGTGGCTGACCCGGGTCCTCACTCCCGAGGACGGCGGCTACGTCGACGTCGTCCGCGCACTCCACCCGGACACCGAGGGGCCGTACTCCTGGTGGTCGTACCGGGGGCGGGCCTTCGACAACGACACCGGATGGAGGATCGACTACCACGTGGCCACGCCTGGGCTCGCCGGGCGGGCGGTCAAGGGGTTCGTGGAGCGGGCGGCCACGCACGCGGAGCGGTGGTCGGACCACGCGCCGGTGACCGTCGTCTACGACCGTTAGGGCTTCCTCATCCTCCGGTCCAACGCCAGCGACAGCTCCGCCTCCACCACGCTGCGGGCCAGGGGGCGCAGGCGGGGCAGGTCCTCCGGGGAGGCGTGGCGAAGGACCAGGGTGGTGAAGAGGTCGGCGAGGGCGTCGGCGTGGGTGCGGACCTGCTGGGCCGCGGCGAGGACGTCCGCGAGGGGGATGCCCTCGTGGACCAGGGCGGAGGAGACGTCCAGGAGGCGGCGGCTGACGTGGACGATCTCGCCGCCGTCGGTGCCGAGGTAGCCGAGTTCCATCGCGGCGGCGAGGTTCTCCGGGGTGGCCTCGCCGGCGAAGTGGTCGGCGAGTTCCTCGGGGGTGAGGTGGACCGGTTCCTCTTCGGTCGGGCCGCCGACGCCGAGCAGGTCGCCGACGTCGCGGCCGTGGTCGAAGGCCTCCGCCAGTTCCGCGATGCCGCTGAGGGTGTGGCCGCGCTCCAGCAGGGCCGTGATCGTGCGCAGCCGGGCCAGGTGCTGGTCGTCGTACCAGGCGATGCGGCCCTCGCGGCGGGGTGGCGGGATCAGTTTGCGTTCGCGGTAGAAGCGCAGGGTGCGCACCGTGATCCCGGCGAGGCGGGCCAGCTCTTCCATGCGGTATTCACGCTTCTCGGCCACCTGGGCACCTTAAGGCGTACCAGGGGTAACTTTCCTCGTCCCGCCCCCTACCCATCGGTACGCCGCTGCCCTACGCTCCCACTGCGCCAGTGTTCACTGGCATGGTTCTCGTGGTGTGTGTGGAGGTGTCGGCATGGGCGAGCGCGAACACGAGCATGTGCGGGTCGCGGTGGTCGGGTCCGGGTTCGGCGGGCTGGGGGCCGCCGTGCGGCTGCGTCGCGAGGGCGTGACCGACTTCGTCGTCCTGGAGCGGGCGAGCAGTGTCGGCGGGACCTGGCGGGACAACAGCTACCCGGGGTGCCGGTGCGATGTGCCGTCCCATCTGTACTCGTTCTCCTTCGCGCCCAATCCCGACTGGCCGCGCGCCTTCTCGGGGCAGGAGCACATCCGCGCCTACCTGGAGCACGTGACGGACGTGTTCCGGCTGCGCCCGCACATCCGCTTCGACTCGGAGGTGAAGCGGATGAGCTGGAACGCCGAGCGGTTGTGCTGGGACATCGAGACCAGCAGCGGGAGCCTGTCGGCGGACATGGTCGTGTCGGCGACCGGGCCGCTGTCGGACCCGAAGATTCCGGACATCCCGGGTCTTGACTCCTTTCCGGGCGAGGTCTTCCACTCGGCCCGCTGGGACCACGACTGCGACCTGCGCGGCAAGCGGGTCGCCATGGTGGGGACCGGGGCCTCGGCCGCCCAGATCGT
Organism: Streptomyces sp. SID5643; assembly: GCF_009872555.1. Lineage (NCBI taxonomy): Bacteria > Bacillati > Actinomycetota > Actinomycetes > Kitasatosporales > Streptomycetaceae > Streptomyces > Streptomyces sp. SID5643. The sequence continues at coordinate 76,753 of NZ_WWIC01000356.1, read as the reverse complement.
GCCCGCCATCCAGCCCGAGGTCTCGCGCCTGACCCTGTTCCAGCGCACGCCGCCCTGGGTGATGCCCCGCGTCGACCGGAACATCAGCGGCGCCGAGCGCTGGCTGCACCGGCAGCTGCCCTTCACCTCGCAGCTCAGGCGCGGACTGCTGTGGGGCATCCGGGAGTTGCAGGTCCAGGCGTTCACCAAGCATCCGGGGCAGCTCGGTCTCGTCGAGGAGCTGGCGCGGCGCAACATGGCCCGTTCGATCAAGGACCCGGCGCTGCGCGCGAAACTGACGCCGGACTACCGCATCGGCTGCAAGCGGATCCTGTTGTCGAGCGACTACTACCCCGCGCTCGCGCAGCCCAACGTGGACGTGGTCGCCGGCGGGCTCACCGAGGTCCGTGGGTCCACCCTGGTCTCCGCCGACGGCAGCGAGGCCGAGGTGGACGCGATCGTCTTCGGAACCGGCTTCCACGTCACCGACATGCCCATCGCCGAGCGTGTCGTGGGCGCCGACGGGCGGACCCTCGCCGAGACCTGGAAGGGCGGCATGGAGGCCCTGCGCGGCGCCTCCCCGGCCGGCTTCCCCAACTGGATGACGATCATCGGGCCCAACACGGGCCTCGGGAACTCCTCGATGATCCTGATGATCGAGTCGCAGCTGAACTACCTGGCCGACTACGTCCGTCAACTCGACGTGCTCGGCGGCCGGGTGGCCCTCGACGCCCGGCCGGACGCGGTGCGCTCCTGGAACCACCGGGTGCAGGAGCGCATGCGGCGCACGGTGTGGAGCACCGGTGGCTGCACCAGCTGGTACCTCGACGCGAGCGGCCGCAACACCACCATCTGGCCCGGCACGACCGGCGAGTTCCGGCGGGCCACGCGGCGCGTGGACCTCGCGGAGTACGACGTCCTGCGGGCTCCGGCGGCGAAGAAGGGCACCGTGCAGGAGAAGGCCGGGGTGGAAGCGTGAGCCGTCTCCTGCATGCCGACTCCGGCCCCTACGCCCCGCCCGCCCCGGCGCGTGAACTGACCGCCGTCTCCGCCGACGGCGCCCGGCTGCACGTCGAGGTCCACGGGCCCGAGGGCGCCCCCGCCGTCGTCCTGGCCCACGGCTGGACCTGCTCCACCGCCTTCTGGGCCGCGCAGATCCGCGACCTGGCCGCCGACCACCGGGTCATCGCCTACGACCAGCGCGGCCACGGGCGCAGCCCCGCGAGCCCGGCGTGCAGCGCGGACGCGCTCGCCGACGATCTGGAAGCCGTCCTCGAAGCCACCCTCGCGCCCGGCGAGGAGGCCGTGATCGCCGGGCACTCCATGGGCGGGATGACCGTGATGGCCGCCTCCGGGAGAGCCGCCTTCCGGGCGCACGCCGCCGCCGTCCTGCTGTGCAGCACGGGCAGTTCGCAGCTGGTCGCGGCCTCCACCGTCGTGCCGATGAGGGCCGGGCGGGTACGGACCTGGCTGACCCGGCGGATTCTCGGCAGCCGTGCCCCGCTCGGGCCGGTCACGCCGCTGGCCCGCAGGATCCTCAAGTACGGGACGATGGGCCCCGCTTCGGCCCCGGACATGATCGATGCGTGTGCCCGGATCGTGCACGCCTGCCCCCGCACGGTCCGTCACTCCTGGTCGCAGGTGCTGGATCTGCTGGACCTCGACCATGGGGTGCGCGCACTGGACGTGCCCACGGTCGTGATCGTCGGGACGGCGGACCGGCTGACGCCGCCGGTGCAGAGCCGGGCCCTGGCCGCCGCGCTGCCGCATTGCACCGGCGTCGTCGAACTGCCCGGTATCGGCCACATGACGCCCGTCGAGGCGCCCGAGCTGGTCAACGGCACGGTCCGGGACCTCGTCCGCACACACATCCAGGTCGTATCCGAGGAGAGCGCATGAGCAGGGTGAGCCTCGAAGGCAAGGTCGCCGTGGTGACCGGGGCGGCGCGCGGTGTCGGGGAGTTGCTGGCCCGCAAACTGTCCGCGCGCGGGGTGAAGGTGGCGCTGGTCGGGCTGGAGCCGGACGGGCTCAAGCAGGTCTCCGGGCGGCTGCACAGCGACAGTGACCACTGGCACGCCGACGTCACCGACCATGAGGCGATGGCGCGGGTCGCGAGCGAGGTCGAGGAGCGCTTCGGGAGGGTCGACATCGTCGTCGCCAACGCCGGTGTGGCGACCGGCGGGCCCTTCGTCGACTCCGACCCGGAGTCCTGGCGGCGGGTGATCGAGGTCAACCTGATCGGCTCGGCGGTGACCGGCCGGGCCTTCCTGCCGGCGCTGCTGGAGAGCCGGGGGTATCTGCTCCAGATCGCGTCCCTCGCCGCGATCACCCCGGCGCCGATGATGAGCGCGTACTGCGCGTCCAAGTCGGGTGTGGAGGCGTACGCGCACAGTCTGCGGGCCGAGGTCGGGCACCGGGGCGTGAAGGTGGGCGTCGGGTACCTGTCGTGGACCGACACCGACATGGTGCGCGGGGCCGATCAGGACGACGTCATGCGGGAGTTGAGGCAGCGGCTGCCCTGGCCGTCGAACAAGACCTATCCGCTGGGGCCGGCCGTGGACCGGCTCGTGGAGGGGATCGAGCGCCGGTCGAGCCATGTGTACGGGCAGTGGTGGCTGCGCGGGATGCAGGGCGTGCGCGGCTACCTGCCCGCGGTCATCGGGACGGTGGGCCAGCGCGAGATGCGGCGGTTCGCGGACCGGCTGACCGACATGCGCACGGGCCTGGTCGGGGCGGGTGGTGCGGCCGACGAGCAGCAGCGCACTACGCTCCGTAAGTGATCGACATGCGCAGCGTCACGGCCCATGTGAATCTGATCGAGCCAGATCCCCTCACCCCCAACGGGAGTGAACCCACATGGGTATGAAGGACCAGTTCCAGGAGAAGTCCGAGCAGTGGCAGAACCAGGCTCGCCAGAAGGCGGAGCAGGCTCGTGAGCAGGTGCCGGGCCGCAACCGCCGGCGCGACGAGGACATGGACCCCTCGCAGCCGCAGCGCGACCGTGAGCGCACGGAGCCGCACCGCGACCGTGAGCGCGAGCAGGAGGACCGCTTCGACCAGGACTTCGACGCCTGACGTTGCGTGCTGAGCGGACTGGGGCGTCCCCGTGCGGGGCGCCCCTTTCCGCTGTGCGGGCGCCCCTTTCCGCTGTGCGGGGCCGGGCGTTCACGTCCTGGGCGGCAGCTTCGGGCGGGAGCGGTCCGGTACGTCGCTGTAGGTCGGCGGTGTCGCGGGCGGGTTGCTCTCCAGCAGTCCGAGCGCCAGCTCCACCGCGTCGGCCAGCTGGGCGTGCCGCCCCTCGGCCCAGTCCAGCGGGGTGCGCAGGACGTCGATGTCGGGGGCGACGCCCTTGTTCTCCACCGACCAGCCGTAGGCATCGAACCAGGCCGCGTTCATCGGCACCGTGATCACCGTGCCGTCGCCCAGTTCGTGCCGGCCGGTCATGCCGACCACCCCGCCCCAGGTGCGCTGCCCCACGACCGGGCCGAGCTTCAGCAGCTTGAACGCGGCGGTGATCATGTCGCCGTCGGAGGAGGTCGCCTCGTCGGCCAGGGCCACCACCGGGCCGCGCGGCGCGTTCGAGGTGTAGGACACCGGCTGGGCGTCGCGGGTCAGGTCCCAGCCCAGGATGGTCCGGCTCAGCGTCTCGATGACCAGCTCGCTGATGTGACCGCCGGCGTTGCCGCGCACGTCCACGATCAGGGCCGGGCGGGACACCTCCATGCGCAGGTCGCGGTTGAACTGGGCCCAGCCCGAGCCGCCCATGTCGGGGATGTGCAGGTAGCCGCAGCGCCCGCCGCTCAACTCGCGCACCACTGCCCGGCGTTTGGCCACCCAGTCCTGGTAGCGCAGCGGTCGTTCGTCGACGAGCGGGACGACGGCGACCCGCCGGGAGGGGCCCGTGCCCTCCGCCGGGTCGAAGGTCAGCTCCACCGTCGTACCGCCCGCGCCGGCCAGCAGCGGATAGGGGCCCGCGTCCGGATCGACCGGGCGGCCGTCCACATGGGTGAGGACCGCGCCCTCCCGGATGCCCGAACCGGCCAGCGGGGAGCGGGCCTTGGAGTCGGAGGAGTCGCCGGGAAGGATCCGCTTCACGGCCCAGCCGCCGTTCCTGCGGACGAGGTTGGCGCCCAGCAGGCCCTGCCGGCGCTGGTAGTGCGGCGGGCCCTCGTTGCGCCGGGCGGCGGTGACGTAGGCGTGGGACGTGCCCAGTTCGCCGAGGACCTCGCGGAGCAGGTCGGCGAACTCGTCGGGGGAGGCGACCCGTTCGACGAGCGGGCGGTACTGGTCGAGCACCCCGTCCCAGTCGATGCCGCACATGCCCGGATCCCAGAAGTGGGCCCGGATCAGCCGCCCCGCCTCCTCGTACGACTGCCGCCACTCCGCCGCCGGGTCGACCGTGTGCAGGATGCGGCGCGCGTCGATCCACACGGTGGAGTCGCTGTCGCCCTGCTCGCCCGCCGGGACCGCGCGCAGCTCGCCCTCGTCGACGATCACCAGCCGGCTGCCGTCGCCGCTGACGGCGAACCAGTCGAGGTGCTGGGCGAGTTCGGTCCTCCTCGCTTTGGTGATGCCGAAGTGCTCCAGGGTCGGCCGGCCGGTGGTGTCGTCGGGGTTGGCGAACGTCTCGCCGAGGGCGCCGGAGATGGGCCAGCGCAGCCAGACCAGCCCGCCGCCCGCCACCGGGTGCAGCGCGGAGTACTTGGAGGCGGCCACCGGGAACGGCGTGACGCGGCTCTCCAGCCCCTCGGCCTCGACGGTCACGGCCCCGTTGTCGCCGTTGTCGTCGTCCTCCACCGGGTCCAGGCCCCCGGCGGCCGGGCGGCCCTCGGGGTTCACCGCGAACGGGGAGGGCGTCGCGGAGGACAGCGGCACGAGGTACGGGCGGCAGCCCAGCGGGAAGGACAGGTCGCCGGTGTGCACGTCGTAGACGGGGTCGAAGCCGCGCCAGGACAGGAAGGCGAGGTAGCGGCCGTCGCGGGTGAAGACCGGGTTCTCGTCCTCGAAGCGGCCGCCCGTCACGTCGACGATCAGCCGGTCGGCGAGCCGGGCCATCTTGATCTGCCGCAGGGTCCGCCCGATGCCCGGGTGGGACCAGGTCAGCCAGGCCCCGTCCGGGGAGAACGCGAGGTCGCGCACGGGTCCGTTGATGGACCGGATCAGCTCGGTGACCTCCCCGTCGGAGTCCTCCGTGACGTCGACGAGGAGGAGCCGGCCGTCGTGCGAGGCGACCGCCAGCCGCTCGCCCTCGGGGTCGGAGATCAGTTCGCGCACCCGGCCCAGCGCGCCCGGGGCGTGACGCCGGGGCGCCCGCTCGCCGCTCGCCCGGGGCAGGGAGGCGATCTCGATGGCGTCCTCGCCCTCGGCGTCCGTCACGTACGCCACGCGCCCGCTCGCGCCGAGCATCTCGGGCAGCCGCACCCGGACGCCGGGGGTGTCGGTGAGGGTGCGGGCGGGGCCGTCCCGGTGCGTCAGCCAGTACAGGCTGCCGCGTACCACGACGGCACTGGCCCGGCCGGTCTCGTCGACGGAGAGCCCGTCGACGTGCCGGGACGCCGCCACCTGGTAGGGGCGACGCCCCGCCCGCGGCCCGCTGAGGCGTACGTCCAGCCGCCGTGGTTCGGAGTCGGGGGAGAGGTCGTCGATGATCCACAGGTCGCCCGCGCACTGGTACACCACCCGGGTGCCGTCGCTCGCGGCGTGCCGGGCGTAGAAGGCGTCGTGGTCGGTGTGCCGGCGCAGGTCCGAGCCGTCGTGGGCGATGGAGTAGAGGTTGCCGACGCCCTCGTGGTCGGAGAGGAACGCGATGCGGCCGCCGACGAACATGGGCGAGTGCAGATGGCCGCCGATGCCTTCGAGCAGCCGTTCGCCGTGCAGCCAGAGCCGGCCCGTGGCGCCGCCGCGGTAGCGCTTCCAGGAGGCCGGTTCGTGCGGCGGGGTGCCGGTGAGCAGCAGGGACCTGCGCTCACCGGCCACGTCGGCGACCTGGATGTCGGAGACGGGCCCCCAGGGCAGTTTGCGGCCCGGGTCGCCGGCGGCGGAGATCTTGTAGGCCCAGGTGAAGAAGGAGAAGGGCTCGCCGTGCGAGGCCACGGCCAGGATCTCGCCCTCCGGGGTCCAGCCGCAGACCCGGGTGTCGGCGCTGCCCCAGTGGCTCACCTGGCGGCCCGGGCCGCCGTCCACCGGGACGACGTGGACCTCGGGCACCAGGCTGCGCCAGCTCGTGTACGCGAGCCGGCGGCCGTCGGGCGAGAAGCGGGGGTGGCCCAGCTTGGTGCGGTCGACGGTGATCCGCCAGGCCCGGCCGGGGGCGTCGAGCGGGGCGAGCCAGAGGTCGTCCTCGGCCACGAAGCACAGCAGGTCGTCATGGAGGTGCGGCAGACGCAGATAGGTCACGTCCTCATGCTTTGCCGGGGGACGGACCAGGGCAACTCAAGACATTGACCCACCCGTGACCCAGCACACGTACGAAACTGTTTCGTTTCTATCCGGGGTGCGCTACCTTCGTCACGTACGAAACCGTGTCGTTCGGAGTCAGGAAGGTGAGCGAGATGACTGAGGTCGCCACCGCGCGTCGCAGTCGGATCACCCCCGAGCGGGAGGCCGAGCTCTACACGGCCGTGCTCGACCTGCTCCGTGAAGTCGGCTACGACGCCCTCACCATGGACGCCGTCGCCGCGCGCACCCGGTCCAGCAAGGCCACCCTCTACCGCCAGTGGGGCGGCAAGCCCGAGCTGGTGGCCAGGGCGATCCGGCACAACAAGCCGGGCAGCATCGCCGACATCGACACCGGCTCCCTGCGGGGCGACCTGCACGCCCTCACCTCCCGTGAGGACGACTGCACCATGCAGCAGAACGCCGCGCTGATGCGGGGCCTGTTCATGGCGGTGCACGCCAACCCCGACCTCCTCCGGGCGTTCAAGGAACTCCTCGTGGAGCCGGAGATGGAGGAGTTCCACCGGGTGGTGCAGCGGGCCGTCGACAGAGGCGAGGTCCGCGCCGACTGCCCGGCGCTGGGCTACGTCGTCCACATGCTCATCGGCGCGTTCGCGACGCGCACGCTGATCGACGACCAGCCGCCGACACAACAGTTCCTCATCTCGTACATCGACGCCGTGGTCCTCCCCGCCCTCGGCGTGCCCACCGAGTAGTCCCCCTCAGCCAGCACCTACCTGACGTATCCGCTCACGTCGTCGGGCCGATCACCCCTGCCCTGAACACCCCACGACTGACCGGGAGTACGCCCTCGTGGCCACTTTCCTCTACAAACTCGGCCGGCTCTCGTTCCGGCGGCGGCACTTCGTCGCCCTGATATGGGTGGCGCTGCTGACCCTCGCCGGTGTCGGCGCGGCCGGCGCCCCCGCCGCGGGCAACAGCTCGTTCTCCATCCCCGGCACCGAGGCCCAGAAGGCCTTCGACCTGCTGGAGCAGCGCTTCCCCGGCACCAGTGCCGACGGAGCCACCGCACGCGTCGTCTTCAAGGCGCCGAGCGGCGAGAAGATGACCGACCCCGGCAACAAGGCGACGGTGAAGGAGACGGTGAAGGAGCTGTCCGACGGCTCCGAGGTCGTCCGCGTCACCGACCCGTACCAGGCGAAGGCCGTCAGCAAGGACGGCACGATCGCGTACGCGCAGGTGTCGTACAAGGTCTCCGGCATGGAGCTGGACGACGCGGCGAAGGACGCCCTCAAGGACAGCGCGCAGGACGCGCGCGCGGCCGGGCTGACCGTCGAGATCGGCGGCGACGCGCTCCAGGCCGTTCCGCACACCGGCTCCAGCGAGATCATCGGCATCGCGGTCGCCGCGGTCGTCCTGGTCATCACCTTCGGCTCACTGGTCACGGCCGGGCTGCCGCTGCTGACCGCGCTGATCGGCGTGGGCATCGGCGTCTCCGCGATCACGGGCCTGGCCAGTGCGCTGGACCTCGGCTCGACCACCTCCATCCTCGCGATGATGATCGGCCTGGCCGTCGGTATCGACTACGCCCTGTTCATCGTCTCCCGCTACCGCGCCGAACTGGCCGAGGGCCGCGAACGCGAGGAGGCGGCGGGCCGAGCCGTCGGCACGGCGGGCTCCGCCGTGGTCTTCGCGGGTCTGACCGTGGTCATCGCACTGGTGGGCCTGTCCGTCGTCAACATCCCGATGCTGACGAAGATGGGCATCGCGGCGGCCGGCACGGTGGCCATCGCGGTGCTGATCGCTCTGACGATGGTCCCGGCCCTGCTCGGCTATGCGGGCCGCAAGGTCAAGCCGGCGGGGGAGAAGGGCAAGCTCCTCGGCCGGGCGAAGAAGAAGGACCGGCCGGCCAAGCCGAACCTGGGCACACGCTGGGCGAGCTTCGTCGTACGCCGCCCGGTCGCCGTCCTGCTGCTCGGCGTCATCGGGCTCGGCGCGGCCGCCGTCCCGGCGACCTCCCTCGAACTGGGCCTGCCCGACGACGGCTCCCAGCCCACCTCCACCACCCAGCGCCGCGCCTACGACCTGCTGTCCGAGGGCTTCGGGCCGGGCTTCAACGGCCCGCTGATGGTCGTCGTCGACGCGCAGGACAGCGACGACCCCAAGGCGGTCTTCGCCGAGACCGGCGACGAGATCAAGGGCCTGAAGGACGTCGTCACGGTCACGCCGGCACAGCCCAACAAGGCCGGTGACACCGCCACCATCACCGTCATCCCCGGCTCCAAGCCGTCCTCCGTCACCACGGAGAACCTGGTGCACGGCATCCGGGACGCGGGCGCCGGCATCAAGGCCGACACCGACGCGAACGTCCTGGTCACCGGCAGCACGGCGATGAACATCGACGTCAGCGAGAAGCTCAACGACGCGCTGGTGCCGTATCTGGTGCTGGTCGTCGGGCTGGCCTTCCTCCTGCTGATCGTGGTGTTCCGCTCGATCCTGGTCCCGCTGAAGGCGGCCCTCGGCTTCCTGCTGTCGGTGATGGCGGCCCTCGGCGCGGTCGTCGCGGTCTTCCAGTGGGGCTGGCTGTCCGGCCTGATGGGCGTGGAGCAGACCGGGCCGGTCATGTCGATGATGCCGATCTTCATGGTCGGCGTGGTCTTCGGCCTCGCGATGGACTACGAGGTGTTCCTCGTGACCCGGATGCGGGAGGCCTACGTGCACGGCGAGAAGCCCGCGCAGGCCGTGGTCACCGGGTTCCGGCACGGCGCGCGGGTCGTCACCGCCGCCGCGGTCATCATGATGGCCGTCTTCGCCGGCTTCATCGGCTCGTCCGAGTCCATGGTCAAGATGATCGGCTTCGGCCTCGCGATCGCGGTGTTCTTCGACGCGTTCGTCGTCCGCATGGCCATCGTCCCGGCCGTCCTGGCCCTCCTCGGCCGCAAGGCCTGGTGGCTGCCGAAGTGGCTCGACCGCGCGCTGCCCAACGTGGACGTGGAGGGCGAGGGCCTGCGCGCCGCCTCCGGCGATGACGGAGACAGGGAACTGGTGCGCGTCTGACAGCCCGTGAGAGACCGGCCGGTGAGGGCACCGTGGGGACGGAGCGCCCTCGCCGGCCTCTCACCTGGACACGCCGACTTCGGCCCACACCGTCTTGCGCGGGTGCGGGCCCGGGATCACGCCCCAGCGGTCGGCGAGGGCGGCCACCAGCAGGAGGCCCCGGCCGGTGGTGGCGTCCGGGGCCGGCCGGGCGAGGTGCGGAAGCCGGTCACCGCGCGTGTCCGTGATCTCGATACGCAGGGTGCCGCCGACGACGTAGAGCGTCATCCGGAAGTCCCGCCCGGGGACGCGCCCGTGGGTGGCGGCATTGGCCGCGAGCTCGGCGACGATGTGCTCGGCAGGGTCCAACGGCAGCCCCCAGGAGCGGAGTTGCTCCGTGGCGAGGAGCCGGGCGAGCCGGGCTCCCCGCGGTGTGGGGGAGAGCAGCAGGCTGATGTTGCGGATGGCGGTCTCCTGGTTCATGTGACTCAGCGTGGCGGAGCCCGCGCGCAGCGATCGGCCGCAGCAGCGGTGCGTACCACTACTGTCCGGAGCTTGTCTCGTGCTGTCTCGGCTGTCCCGGTCGTTGTACGGGTACGGCTGCGCGATGGAGGTGGGGCATGAACGAGGCTGTCGACGAGGCCGGCTGGGATGTCGAGCCGGGCGACGAGATCGAGCCGCTGGTCCAGGCGGTGGGGAAACTGCTGAAGGTGTGCCGGGAGGCGGCGGGGATGCGGGTCGCCGAGCTGGGCGAGGTGCTCGGCTACGGCGAGGACATGATCCGCAAGATGGAACGGGGAGCGCGGATTCCCCGCCCGGAGTACCTGGACAGGGCGGACCACGTGCTGAATGCCCAGGGGCATCTGAGGGCTTTCACGAAGGAGATGGAGAGGGCTCGGTACCCGAAGAAGGTGCGGGAGCTGGCGCAGTTGGAGGAGCGGGCGGTGGAGATGCTGCTCTACAGCCACCACAACATCCACGGGCTGCTCCAGACGCCGGAGTATGCGAGGGCGTTGTTCGAGATGCGCCAGCCCGCTCTCTCTGCCGATGTGATCGAGCGCGAGAGCGCCGCACGTATGGCTCGCAAGTGTGTCTTCGAGCGGGACCCCGTCCCGGATCTCAGTTTTGTCCAGGAACAGGTGACGCTCGAACGGCCGCTCGGGGGCAAGATGGTGTTGCGCCGCCAACTCGAACACCTGCTGGAGGTAAGCCAGTTGCGGAACGTGGCGCTCCAAATCATGCCGACAGACCGGGAAGAGCACGCGGGTACGCAGGGCCTGATCGAGGTGTTGAAGTTCGCCGACGGCACGGCCATCGGACGGTCCGAGGGCGCGTTCAACGGCCGCCCGGTCTCAAGCCCTCGTGATCTAAGGGTCCTTGAACTGCGCTATGGCATGATCCGGGCGCAGGCTCTCACGCCAAGGGAGTCGCAGACCTTCATCGAGCAAGTGCTGGAGAGACTATGAGCACGCCGGAACTGCACTGGTTCAAGAGCAGCTACAGCAGCAGCAGCGAACCCGGCGACTGCGTAGAGGTCGCCCACACCCCCGCCATGATTCACGTCCGGGACTCCAAGACCCCGGGGACCCCCCACGTGACGGTCGCCTCCGCCACGTGGGAGTCGTTCCTCGGGTACGTCACCGAGTGACAGCCGGGCCTCCTACGCCGCCTGCGGGTGGAGGACCACCTTCGTGTAGCCCTCGACGCGCTTGTCGAACTTCTCGTACGCCGACGACGCCTCGTCCAGAGGCAGCTCGTGCGAGACGACGAAGCTGGGCTTCGCGCGGTCCTCGATGATCATGTCCCGCAGGTGGCGGTTGTACCGCTTGACGTTGCACTGGCCGGTGCCCAAGCGGAGCCCCTTCTCGAAGAGGCGCCCGACGGACACCATGAGCATGCCCTTCTTGGACTGCTCGTCAGGACCGCCCGGATCGCTCGGCACGTACAGGCCGGGGATGCCGAGCGCGCCCGTCGGGCGGACCGTTTCGACCAGGGAGTTCAGAACGATCGCCGGTTCCTCACGGTCCTCGCCCTGCGCCTGCGCCTGGTAGCCCACGGCGTCGATGCCCTTGTCGGTTCCCTCGCCGCCGGTCTGCTCCTTGATCTGCTCCGCCGGGTTGCCCTGGGTGAAGTCGATCGGGATCGCGCCGATCTCCTCGGCCTTCTGGAGGCGTTCCGCCACCCGGTCGACCACGAACACCTTGCTCGCACCGCGCAGCATCGCGGAGTAGGCGGCCATCAGCCCGACCGGACCGGCGCCGTACACGGCGACCGTGTCACCGGGGCGCACGTCGGCCAGCTCGTTGCCGTGGTAGCCCGTCGGGAAGATGTCCGCGAGCAGGACGAAATCGGTCTCCTTCTCGGTGCCCTCCGGGAGCTTCAGGCAGTTGAAGTCGGCGTACGGGACCCGTACGTACTCCGCCTGGCCGCCCGTGTACGGGCCCATGGCGACATAGCCGTAGGCGCCGCCCGCGAAGCCCGGGTTCACCGTCAGGCAGAAGCCCGTGAAGCCCGCCGAACAGTTCTTGCAGAACCCGCAGGCCACATTGAACGGCATGACCACCCGGTCGCCCTTGCTGAGGGTCGTGACCCCCTCTCCTGTCTCCTCGACGACGCCGAGGTTCTCGTGGCCGAACACGATGCCCGGCTCCGCGGCCGTGCGGCCCTCGTACATGTGCAGGTCGGAGCCGCAGATGGCCGTTGACGTGACCCGGACGAGCACATCGTTCGGGTGCTGAATCCGTGGATCCTCCACTTGCTCTATCGCTACCTCGAAGGGCCCCTTGTATACGACAGCCCTCATCGTCAAGCACCTCCGTCTGTGCCGTGGCTCATATACCAGGCTGGTGCATGATGAGACGATTTGCACCCAGAGGAGAAAGGAAGTAGGGCTTTGTCTCGTCGTATCGGCACACTTCTCGTGGCGGTCTCCGGACTGTCCGGCACCACCTACCCGGTCGGGACCCGCGTGGCCATCCAGGGCACCGGCGGATCCGTCGACGGCTTCGTCGACGGCGACTGGCTGCCGCTCGCCTGGTGGGAGTTCGCGGACGTCCGGCCGGAGGAGGCCACCGGCTGAAACGTTCTCGCTTGTCCTCTACACGTACCGCTAGCGTGCAGGGCATGACGACGACAGCCACCACTGACGCCGAGGGCTCCGGAGCCCACCCCCGATTCGCCGAGGCCCTGCGGGAGCTCGGGCTCGGGGACCTCGTGGGACAGGTCCGCCGGTTCCCGGATGCCACCCGTACCGCATCCGAGGCCGCCGCCGCGATCGGGTGCGAGCTGAGCCAGATCTGCAAGTCGCTGATCTTCGCGGCGGACGGCGTTCCCGTACTGGTGCTGATGGACGGTTCCTCCCTGGTCGACCTCGAACTGGTCCGCAAGGAACTCGGCGCCGACCAGGTCACGCGGGCCAAGGTGGACGTCGTGCGGGAGACCACCGGATACGCCATCGGCGGGGTGCCGCCCTTCGGGCACCGGACCAGGACCCGGGTGCTCGCCGACCGGTCCCTGCTGGAGCACGACGTCGTCTGGGCCGCGGCCGGGACGCCGTACGCCGTGTTCCCCATGGCCCCCGAGGACCTCGTGGCCCACGCCGGCGGCACTGTGGTGGACGTGCGCGAGCGCACCGCGTGACTCCGCTGGTCACGGCTGCCGTCCTGCTCGCCGCCGTCACCCACGCCAGCTGGAACGCCATCGCCCACAAGATCACCGACAAGCTGGCCGGCTTCACACTGATCTCGGGCGGGGGCGTCCTGATCGGGCTGGCCCTCGCGCCCTTCGTGGCCTTTCCGGCGGCTGCGGCCTGGCCGTACCTGATCGCCTCCGCCGCCGTCCACATCGCCTACTACGCCCTGCTGATGACGTCCTTCCGGCTGGGCGACTTCGGGCAGGCCTATCCCATCGCCCGGGGCACCGCGCCCCTCGTCGTGACCCTGCTCGCCGCCCTGTTCGCACACGAGGTGCCCGACGGGTGGGCCGCCGCCGGGATCGCCCTGTCCTGCGCGGGGCTGACCGGCGTCGCCCTGTGGGGACTGCGCGGGCGGCGGCCCGACTGGGCGGCGATCGGCGCGGCCCTGGCGACCGGGCTGACCATAGCGGTGTACACCGTCCTCGACGGTCTCGGTGTGCGGGCCTCCGGGTCCTCCCTCGGCTACATCGCCTGGCTGATGGCGGTGCAGGGGGTCGTCATCCCGGCGTACGCCGTGTGGCGCCGGCGCGGGGAGACCGTCGCCCTGCTCCGGCCCTTCGCCGGGCTCGGGCTGCTCGGCGCCGCGCTGTCCGTCGCCGCCTACGCCCTCGTCCTGTGGGCCCAGACCAGGGCCGAGCTCGCGCCCATCGCGGCCCTGCGCGAGTCGTCGATCATCGTGGGCGCGGCCATCGGGGCGGTGTTCTTCAAGGAGCGGTTCGGCGCGCCGAGGATCGCGGCGGCCGGGCTGCTGGTCGTCGGCATCGGGCTGATGCTGCACGCCGGATAGGGGACCGTCAGGCGGGTGCGGCCGGCCCGTGCGAGGAGCACTCTGGAACTAAGCGTTCCGGAGGTGATCGTCATGATGCACACCACCGTGGGGTGGCACGTCGAGATGGAGTTCACGGAGGACGACCAGCACACGAAAGCGGCCGCGATGGTCCGCCTGCCCGATGGCACCGAGGTACGGGCGCACGGCCACGCGAGCCGGCACCGGACCGACGCCAATCAGCCGAGGGTCGGGGAGGAGATCGCCGGGGCGAGGGCGCTCAACGAACTCGCCATGCAGTTGCTGACCAAAGCCCACGAGGAGATCGACCAGGCCTCCGGGCGCACCTCGCACCCCATCCACGTATAGACGCTCCTAGAGGTCCAGCACACCCCGGACTGCCCGCACCAGCCCCTGCGCCCGCGGGTCCGCCGTCACGGTCTTGCGGAAGCCGTTGGTGACGTAGCCGAAGGCGATTCCCGTCTCCGGGTCGGCGAAGCCGAGGGCGCCGCCGCGGCCCGGGTGGCCGAAGGAGGCCGGGGTGAGGAGCGGCGACGCGCTGCCGTGCAGCATGTAGCCGAGGCCGAAGCGGGTGCCCACCACCAGGACGCGGTCGGGGCCCGCCGACTCCTCGGCCCGGGCCAGGTCCACCGTCTCCGGTGTGAACAGGCGCGCGGCGCCGGCCGTGTCGCCGATCAGGGTCGCGTAGAAGCGGGCCAGTCCGTCCGCTGTCGCCACGGCGTTCGTCGCGGGGAGGGCGGCCGCGCGGTAGGCGGGGTCGTTCTGGTCCGGGAACGGGGAGATCGCGGCGAACGCCCGGCGGGTGAGGGAGGCCGGGTCCTCGTAGGCCTCGGTGACCGAACGCTTCGGGCGGGCCCGCAGACCTCCGGTGGGCTCGGCCCCCTCGACGCGGCCCACCCGCCCGGCCCGGCCGGCCTCCGACTCCGGCAGGCCCAGCCAGAGGTCCAGGCCCAGCGGGCCGGTGACCTGGGAGGCGAGCCAGGCCCCGGTGCCCTGCCCGGTGACGCGCCGCACCAGCTCGTCGAGCAGCCAGCCGTAGGTGAGGGCGTGATAGCCGTGGTCGGTGCCGGGCTCCCAGACGGGAGCCTGCGCGGCGACGGCCTCGGGGCCCTTCAGCGGGTCGAGGGCGTCCTGCGGGGTGAGCGGCCGGTCGAGGACGGGCAGACCGGCGCGGTGGTTCAGCACGTGCCGGACCAGCACCCGCTCCTTGCCCCGCGCCTTGAACTCGGGCCAGTAGTGCCCCACCGGCGCGTCCAGGTCCAGCTGACCGCGCTGGTGCAGCAGCAGGAGTACGGCGGCGGCGACCCCCTTCGTCGCCGAGCGCACGACCTGGGCGGTGCCGCGCTCCCAGGGAGCGGTGCCGTCGACGTCCTTGGTGCCGCCCCACAGGTCGACGACCTTGCCGCCGTCCCGGTAGACGGCGACCGCCGCGCCCCGGTCCCCGAGCGTCGAGAAGTTCCGTACGAACGCGTCCCTCACCGGCTCGAAGCCCTCGGCCACTGTGCCGTGCACGTCCACGCCCGTACTCCTCGTCTCGCCGCTGTGCCCGCTGTGCCCGCTGTGCCCGCGTGCCCGCTGTGTTCCCCCTAGCCAAGCAGGATGGTCACGTCGATGTTCCCGCGGGTCGCGTTCGAGTACGGGCAGACCTCGTGGGCCGCGTCCACCAGCCTGGTCGCGAGGTCGGCGTCGACGACCGGCAGCGAGACGCTGAGGGCGACCGCCAGGCCGTAGCCGCGCTGCTGGTTGGGGCCGATGCCGACCTTCGCGGAGACCGTGGAGCCGGTCAGGTCGTAGCCCTCGCGGTTGCCGACGAGGATCAGGGCGTTGTGAAAGCAGGAGCTGTAGCCGGCGGCGAAGAGCTGTTCCGGGTTGGTGCCGTTGCCGTCGCCGCCGAGCTGCGGGGGCATGGCGACCTTGAGGTCGAGCTGCCCGTCCTGGCTGGTGACGTAGCCTTCGCGGCCACCGTGGGCGGTGGCCTCCGCCACGAACATGATCTTCGTCGGGCGGGTGTCGACGGCGGGGCCGTCAGTCATGCTGTCCTCCACCGGAACCAAGTGCGCACAAACACATCGTGCACAAGGTACTGGCCGGTAACTCCCCTGTCATGCCCAGGGGATGGCAACCGCGGGTAACCCTCAGCGGGCCCGGGCCGCCGCCGACTCCGCCCGCTCGGCCAGCCGCCACAGCTCCGCACGCAGCCGCCCGGCCTCCGTGCCGTCGAGTCCCGTCGCCGCGGCCAGCACGCCGGGCACCCGCCCCGCCCGCTCCCGGAGTTCCTCCCCGCGCCCCGTCACCGCCACGAGCACCGACCGCTCGTCCCGCGCCGACCGCTCACGCCGGATCAGACCGGCCGCCTCCAGCCGCTTCAGCAGCGGCGAGACCGTGCCGTAGTCGAGACGCAGGGCCGCGGCCAGCTCCTTCACCGGCGTCTCACCGCGCTCCCAGAGGACCAGCAGCACCAGGTACTGGGGGTAGGTGAGGCCCAGGTCGTCGAGGAGCGGGCGGTACGCCGCCGTCACCGCGCGCTGGGCGGCGTACAGCGCGAAGCACAGCTGGTCGTCCAGCCGCGGTGATCCGTCGCTCTCCTCGTTCGTCACGCGGCCATTGTCACGGACGGGCCGGAGCCGCCGGGACGGAACGCGGATCGAAACCGAACGGCAGCTCCAGACGGTGGGCCCGCATCAGCTCCTCGTCGGAGAGCAGCTCGCCGGTCGGCCCGTCGGCCGCGATCACGCCGTCGCTGAGGATCAGGGAGCGCGGGCACAGCTCCAGGGCGTAGGGCAGGTCGTGCGTCACCATCAGTACGGTCACGTCCAGGGAGCGCAGGATGTCCGCCAGTTCGCGGCGGGAGGCCGGGTCGAGGTTGGAGGACGGCTCGTCCAGCACGAGGATCTCCGGCTCCATCGCCAGCACGGTCGCGACGGCCACCCGGCGGCGCTGGCCGAAGGAGAGGTGGTGCGGGGGCCGGTCCTTGAACTCCGCCATGCCCACCCGCTCCAGCGCGCGCTGCACGCGCTCCTCCAGCTCCGGCCCCTTCAGCCCGGCCGCCGCCGGTCCGAACGCCACGTCCTCCCGGACCGTCGGCATGAACAGCTGGTCGTCCGGGTCCTGGAAGACGATGCCGACCCGGCGCCGGACCTCGGCCATGTTCCGCTGGTCCACGGGCAGCCCGGCGACCTTCACCGTGCCCGCGCCGCCGGTCAGGATGCCGTTGAGGTGCAGGACGAGGGTCGTCTTGCCGGCGCCGTTCGGCCCGAGCAGCGCGACCCGCTCACCGCGCGCGACCGAGAAGTCGACGCCGAAGAGGGCCTGGTGCCCGTCGGGGTAGGCGAAAGCGAGGCCCGAGACCTCCAGAGAAGCAGTCACAGGGTCCATCCCAGCAGACAGACGAGCAGCGCGGCGCAGGGGAGGGCGAGGGCGTACGACCACTGCGCCCGGGACGCGGTCACCTCGTCGATGACGGGCATGGAACCGGCGTACCCCCGGCTGACCATGGCCAGGTGCACCCGCTCGCCGCGCTCGTAGGAGCGGATGAACAGCGCCCCGGCCGACTTGGCGAGCACACCCCAGTGCTTGACGCCCTTCGCCTCGAAGCCGCGGGACTCCCGGGCGATCCGCATGCGCCGCATCTCGTCGGTGATGACGTCGCCGTAGCGGATCATGAAGGACGCGATCTGCACGAGCAGCGGCGGGAGTCTGAGACGCTGTAGGCCCAGCAGCAGTTCGCGCAGTTCCGTCGTGGCGGCCAGCAGCACCGAGGCCGCGACGCCCAAGGTGCCCTTGGCCAGCACGTTCCAGGCGCCCCACAGGCCGTTCACGCTCAGGGACAGGCCGAGGACGTCGACCCGCTCGCCCTCCGCCACGAACGGCATGAGCACCGCGAACGCGACGAACGGCACCTCGATCAGCAGCCGCCGGAGCAGGAAGCCGGCGGGCACACGGGCGACGCACGCGACGGCCCCGAGCAGCACGGCGTACAGCCCGAACGCCCACATCGCCTCGCGCGGCGTCGACACCACGACGACCACGAAGGCGAACACGGCGGCGAGTTTGGTGTGCGGCGGCAGGCCGTGCACGGGCGAGTGCCCGTGCCGGTACAGCTTGTGCGCGTGCCCGGCTCCCACGTCAGACGCTCGTGCTCGTCGTGCTCGTGGTGTCCGGCGTGCTCGTCGTGTCCGGCGTGCCCGTCGTGCTCGACGTCTCCGTCGGGGAGGCGTCGTCCGTGCGGCGGCGGCGCACCGCCCAGAACACGCCGGTGCCCGCGACGACCGTGACGCCCACGCCGATGACACCCGCCAGCCCTCCGGACAGACGGGCGTCGTCGACGTCCTCGACGCCGTAGTCGGCGAGCGGGGAGCCGGCCGTGGAGTGCTCCTCGGTCTTCTTGTCGATGCCGTGGTCGGCGGCGACCTTCTCCAGGCCGTCGGGGTCGGCCGAGGCGTAGAAGCTGACGAACCCGGCCAGCACGAGGGAGGCGACCAGGCCGGCCGCCCACACCTTGCGGTGCGAGGTCCGGGCGGCGGCCGGTACGGGCTCGGGACCGGCGGTGGGGGCGTCGACCAGTTCGCCGTTCACCCGCAGCTTGAGATTCTGCGTCAGCCCGCGCGCCCCGTACACCAGGTCCGGGCGGACGGCGATGACCGCGCCGACGGTCAGTGCGGTGATCACGGCCTCGCCGATGCCGATCAGGACGTGCACGCCGACCATGGCGGTGGCGACCTTGCCGATCGAGACGTCGGTGGTGCCGCCGATCGCGTACATCAGCGTGAAGGCCAGCGCGGCGGCCGGGACGGAGACCAGGGCCGCGACGAAGGCGGCAGAGGTGACCGACCGGCGGGTGCGGGGCAGCACCTTCACCAGGCCGCGGAAGAGGGCGTAGGCCACGACCGTCGTGACGATCGCCATGTTGGTGATGTTCACGCCCAGCGCGGTCAGACCGCCGTCCGCGAACAGGATGCCCTGCATCAGCAGGACGACGGAGACGCACAGCACCCCGGTGTACGGGCCGACGAGTATCGCCGCCAGCGCACCGCCGAGGAGATGGCCACTGGTCCCCGCGGCTACCGGGAAGTTCAGCATCTGCACGGCGAAGATGAACGCCGCCACGAGCCCGGCCAGCGGCGCCGTGCGCTCGTCGAGTTCGCGGCGTGCGCCGCGCAGGCTCACGGCGATGGCGCCCGCGGCGATCACACCGGTGGCGGTGGAGGTGGGCGCGTCGATGAATCCGTCAGGTACATGCACCGTTCGATGATGTGGCTTGATGCGAACGGTTTGCAAGAGCGTGCCGCTCGTTTTATCTCACTCGTGCTATATCCGGCTCCAGAAGCGCAATCCAGAAAATATGCGACATTGGAGAGGGAGTGGACGCACGGTTTCCACTCGGATTGCGCACGGTGAAGGGGCCGTCCGATGTCCGTAGTCGAGCAGTACGCGCGAGCCCACATCGTCTCGGACGCGGCCGTGCCGCTCGTCGACGAGCTGGAGGCGGTTCCGGTCACCCTGCGGTACGACCCCGACCACGACCCCCGGAAGGTGCGCATGGCGCTGCCGGGAGCCGCGGGAGGCGAGTGGGTGTTCAGCCGCGATCTGCTGGAGCAGGGGTTGCGGGCCCCCGCCGGGAGCGGCGAGGTGCGGGTGTGGCCGTGCGGACGGGTGCAGGTCGTGGTGGAGTTCCACTCCGCGCAGGGAGTGTCGGTGGTGCAGTTCGAGCGGCAGGCGCTGCTGCGGTTCCTGCGGCGGACCTACATGGCCGCCGCGGAACCCGTGACGCACTGACCTCGGGGCCCGGGGGGTTCAGCCGCCCGCCTTCAGCAGGGCCGCCACGATCGGACCAGCCGTCGAACCGCCGTGCCCGCCCTGCTGGACCACGCCCGCGGCGGCCAGGTCGCCCCGGTAGGCCGTGAACCAGCCGTTCGGCTTCTTCTGCCCGTCGACCTCGGCGGACCCGGTCTTCGCACCGACGTCGCCGCCCACCCCGGACATCGCCTCCGCGGCCGTGCCGTACGCGGCGGTGTACGCCATCAGCTCACGCAGCTGGGACAGGGTGCTCGCCGGCATCGTCCGCGCGGCCTTCGCCAGCTTGCGCCCGTCCACGTCCGGGGAGACCAGGTACGGCTGGTGGAAGGTGCCGGCCTTGACCGTCGCCGACACCGACGCCATGTTCAGCGGGTTCATGCGGACCCCGCCCTGCCCGATCAGCGAGGCACCCATCTGGGCGGCCGACTGCACCGGCACCGCGCCGTCGAAGGACGGCACCCCGATGGCCCAGTTGTTCAGCCCCAGGCCGTAGACCTGCTGGGCTTCCTTGGTCAGGTCGTCGTTCTTCAGCTTCGGGGCCTGGCTGATGAAGGCCGTGTTGCAGGAGCGGGCGAAGCTCGCCTTGAACGTGCCGTTCTTGATCTGGAACTTGTCGTCGTTCTGGAACTTCCAGTGGCCGTACGTGAAGTACTTGGGGCACGGGTGCTTCTTGTCCGCCGAGGCCAGGCCCTTCTCGATCAGCAGCGAGGAGGTGATGACCTTCATCGTGGAGCCGGGGGCCAGGGAGCCCTGGAAGGCGGTGTTGAAGCCGGGGGAGGCGTTGGCGGCGGCCAGGATCTCGCCGGTCGACGCCCGCAGCAGGACCACGGACGACTTGGCCTTCTTGGCGACCTGCTGCTCGGCGGCCTTCTGGAGGGCCGGGTCCAGCGTGGTCTTCACCGTGCCGGGCGTGCCCTCGCTC
This sequence comes from Streptomyces sp. SID5643, assembly GCF_009872555.1. NCBI lineage: Bacteria > Bacillati > Actinomycetota > Actinomycetes > Kitasatosporales > Streptomycetaceae > Streptomyces > Streptomyces sp. SID5643. The sequence continues at coordinate 56,143 of NZ_WWIC01000356.1, read as the reverse complement.
AGCTCCAGCAGGGTCTTGTCGGAGAGGTCCTTCGCCTCGGCGGCCTTCCCGCGCACCACCCGCAGTTCGATGCCGGCCTTGCCGCCGGCCTCCTTGCCGTACTTCTCGCGCAGGCCGTCCAGGATGGGGCCGATCGAGGCGTACTTCTGCTTGGTCAGTTCGCCGCCGTCGCGGTCGAGCGCCTTGACCGGGGGCGTGCCCGCCGCGCCGGTGACCAGGGTGTCGCCGTCCCGCAGCTCCGGGTGGACGACCGCCGCGTGCCAGTCGACCAGCGGCTTTCCGTCGGAGGCGCGGCGTACGACGGTCAGGGCGCTCTTGTACGCCAGCGGCTTGTCGGTGCCCTTGTAGGACACGGTGCCCTTGACGGAGAAGGGCACCTTGTCACCGGTGGGCCTGCCCGGGGTGAGGGTGACGTCCTTGATGTGGGCGTCCTTGGTGTAGCCGGTGAGCAGCGACCGGGCCGCGGAGGTGTCGTCGGTGGCCGCGGCGGCCCGGTCGATCTTCTGGGACTGCCAGGCGGTGAGGAAGGCGCGGGCGGTGGTGGTGACCTCGGATGGGGACAACGGGCCGGTCTTCACCTCGGCCTTCTGGTCCGCCGCCCGGGTCCCGTCGTCGGCGGCGGCACCACCGCCGTACAACGCGTAGGCACCGGCTCCGGCGCCCACCACGACCACGGCGATCATCCCGCCGATCACGGCGGGACTGGTCTTCCGTCGCTCGGCGACGCGCCTTCTGTTGCCCACTGCTGTCCGTTCCTCCGAGATTCCCAGGGTCCCCGTCGCCCTCAGCCGTCCCATGTCCCAACGACGGCCACCACCCTAGAGTCCCGTGCGGCGGAGGTGAGATCAGCCACCTGTTCGTAGCACGGCTGCGACAATCGGCCCGGCCGCGTCGCCGCCGTGGCCGCCCTCCTCGGTCATGGCCGCCGCCGCGATGTCACCCCGGAATCCGGTGAACCAGCTGTTGGACCTGGCGTTGCCGTCGACCTCGGCGGAACCGGTCTTGGCGCCGATGTCGCCGCCAAGACCGGCCATGGCCTGCGCGGCGGTGCCCTGCGTGGCCGTGAGCCGCATCATCTGCTTGAGCTGGGCGGCGGTGCTCGCCCGCAGGCCCCGGGCCCGGGCCAGCTCCCGGCCGTCCAGCTCCGGCGACACCAGGTAGGGCTGGCGGAAGGCGCCGGTGATGGCGGTCGCGGTGACCGAGGCCATGTTCAGCGGGCTCATCTGCACCTGGCCCTGCCCGATGGCGCCCGCCGCCCGGTCCGGCCCGTCGACGGCGGGGACGCTGCCGTCGAAGGAGGCGATGCCGGTCTTCCAGTTGTCCTGCCCCAGCCCGAAGCGCTCCTCGGCCTCCTGGGTCAGCGAGGCGTCCGTGAGCGGCTTCTCGTCGATGAGTTTGATGAAGGCGGTGTTGCAGGACCGCATGAAGCTGTTGGAGAGCGTCGCGCTCTCGTCGGGCTTCATGTCGGTCAGGTTCTTGAACGTCTGGCTCTGCCACACGGCGGTGTCCGGGCAGGGCGCCGGGCCGTTCATGGAGGTGACGCCGTTGTCGATGAGCATCGCGGCGGTGATGATCTTCATGGTGGAGCCGGGTGCCGCCTCGCCCTGGAAGGCCGCGTTGAAGCCGTCCGTGCGGTTGTTGGCCACGGCCAGCACTTCGCCGGTGCTGGGCTTGACGGCCACCACCGACGACTGGGCGAACCGCTTGACCGCCATCTCGGCCGCCGTCTGTGCGCCCGGGCTGATCGTCGTCGTGAGCTTGCCCGGCCTGCCCTTGGCGAGGGTGAGCAGCGGAGTGTCGGGAGCACCGTTGCCGGTGTGCCGGACGACCAGCTCGACGCCGGGGGTGCCGCCGGCCTTCTCGCCGTACTTGTCGCGCAGGGCGTCCAGGATCGGTCCCAGGGAGGGGTACTTCTCCTTCGTCAGCTCGGAGCCGTCGCGGCCCACGGCCTCGATGGGCGGCGTGGCCGACTGCTCGGTGACGAGGGTGTCCTCCTTCTTCTTCAGCTCGGGGTGCACGACGGACGGCTGCCAGTCGACCAGCGCCCGCCCGGTGGTCAGCCCGCGCACGACCTTCAGCCGGCTCCGGTAGCTGAGCGGCTTGGACTTCCCGTCGTAGGCGACCTTCGCCCTCACCGTGTACGGCACGGTCGTGCCCCGGGCCGCGCCCGGCGTGATCTTCACGCCGGTGATGTGCGCGTCCTCGCCGAAGGCGGTGAACAGCTGCTCGGCGGCGCCGTCGTTGTTCGTGTACGAGGCCGCCGTGGCGGCCGCGCCCTTCTCCCAGGCCGAGAAGAACTTGGCCGTGGTCTCCTCGACCTCGTCCTTGTCGGGTGGCCCCGACTTCTTCTCCGCGGCCACCCCGCCCCCGTCACCGTCGAGCGCGCTCACGAGGTTGTAGGCGCCGTGTCCGGCCCCGCCCACCATCACCGCGAACACCCCGCCTATGACGGCGGCTTTGACCCCCTTGCCCATGGCTGGACCCCTCCCCGTTGAGCCTCACGCGGTCCTTTGAACGCGTTCAGAAGGCTCGGTGCCGGGGGCACTCTATGCGTAAGCGGTTACTGCCGGGGCAAGAGTTTCGATTCTTGACCGAACGCGGATCACACCCACGTATCCAGCCACATCCGCGCCCGCCAGTCGTCCAGGGGATCACCCCAGGCGGTGCGTTCGAGTCAACCGGATGGCCTCAGCCTCTTCGCGGACCGCGAGGTGGTCGGAATGGGTCGTCAGGGTTGCGAGGGCCGCTGGGTTCGTCTGGAGGCCTTGGCAGGAATGGCAGCGGTTCCATGCCCTCCGAGTGCGACCAGGTGCGATATCGGGCTGCAGCCTCCATGAGGGTGCCCACCCTCCAGTCTCGTTCTGCTGGCCGGAAGTGCTCGGGCTCCACCCCGGCGACCTCGAGCAGGTCGAGCAGCATCCGAGCGATCAATGGCTGATCAAGGTGTTCCTCAACATCCTCCGCGCCCCAGCGGATCAGCGTTTCCGCAGCTCGTGTAAGGCCCTCGGTGCTTGCTGCCGGGAAAGCCAGTGCCAGCGAAGCTCGCACGATCTCCACGGCGTCATCTGATCGCACGGCTCACCGCCTCCTCTCGCAGACAATGCAGACCCCGTAACTGCGAGCCAAGACGCGCAATGTCATCTTTGTCGTGTTCTGTACCTGGCGCAGGCACTCGTGACGGTCGAGATGGGCGTACTGCTGGGTCGACATGGCGTCCCGGACGAAGACTTCCCAGTGATCCTGTGCTCTAGACCAGTCGTTGCGATGAGCCACTCGCACCCAGGCATCAACGAAGTCCTGCTGTGCGACGGAACCGTGAAAATAGGCGGTCAGGTCATCGATGAGCCCGGGGAGGCGGAGGCGCTGGCGCACCTTACGCTGCCTGAAGAGGGTGTGCGTCGAGATCGACTTCGCCCGGCTGATGCGCTCGGCGATCACGTGCCCCGCGAATCCACCGATGATGGCCGGCACAAGGAGCCAGCCGATGAGCGACGCGAACCACAGCAGGACATGCTGCGGGGCGTCGATCAGGGCGAAGGCCCGGTATACCCCACTGGGGCTCTCCGCTCGGGCAGCGAAGACGTACAGCACGCTCAGGCAGGCGGCCATCGGGAGCCCCCAGTCCAGAACCCACTGGGTGACACCCTTGAGCGCCTTCCGTGAGCGCCAGGCTCGACGAAGCCGCCTGACAAAACGCTGGCGTCCGGGTGGCAACTTCAGGTGACTCGGAATCGGGATGGGTCCCCCCAGCGGCAACTGTTCCCCCCGTGGCCGTCATCACGCAGTGTCGGCCTCCCGGCCGCCTGTATTGAACTTGATGGATTCTGCCGCAGAGTGGGTCCGCCTACACGGTGGTTCCCGGAGGTCGTGAGGGTCCCGCATCAGCCGTCGCGCGGTCCGCGCATCTGTCGACGTCCGGCACGGGGCCGTCGTCAGCCGCCCGAGGGTGGCCCGCGCAACAGTGATCGACGACCAGCAGGCCACGGGCACGTGGCCGTCGAGGTCTGCTGCCGCGCCCCGGCGAGTGTCCGCCCCGCTAAACCCACGTATCCAGCCACATCCGCGACCGCCAGTCGTCGATCGGGATGGCCTGGCCCGTGTACAGCGGCCAGAAGTAGATGAAGTTCCAGGTGATCAGGAGGACGAGGACGCCCGCGGCGGTGGCGCCCGCGACGCGGCGGGTGTCGGTGGAGCGGGGTGGGCCGATGATCGCGCCGAGGAGCATCGCCACCGCCAGGCACAGGAACGGCAGGAAAACGACGGCGTAGAAGAAGAAGATCGTGCGCTCCTGGTACATGAACCAGGGCAGGTAGCCGGCCGCGATGCCGCAGGCGATGGCCCCCGCGCGCCAGTCACGGCGGAAGAACCAGCGCCAGAGCACGTAGAGGACCGCGAAACAGGCGACCCACCACAGCAGCGGCGTGCCGAGGGCGAGGACCTCGCGGGCGCACTTCTCACCGGCGTCGGCGGGGCAGCCGTCCTTGCCGGGGGCCGGGGACTCGTAGAAGTACGACACCGGGCGGCCGAGGACGAGCCAGCTCCACGGGTTGGACTGGTACGTGTGCGGCGAGGACAGTCCGACGTGGAACTCGTACACCTGGTGCTCGTAGTGCCACAGGCTGCGCAGCCAGTCGGGCAGGAACGTCCAGCTGCCGCCCTTGCCGCTGGTCGCGGCCCAGTTGCGGTAGTAGCCGCCGGAGCCGTTGGTGGCGGAGAGGATCCAGCCGGTCCAGGACAGCAGGTAGGTGACCAGGGCGACCGGGACCGTGGCGAGGAAGGCGAGGCCGGTGTCGCGCTTGAGGACCGCCGTGTACGGGTGCCGGGCACCGGCGACCCGCCGCGAACCGACGTCCCACAACACCGCCATCAGGCAGAACGCGGCCAGGATGTAGAGGCCGTTCCACTTCGTGCCGATGGCCAGGCCCAGCATCAGGCCCGCCGCCCAGCGCCAGGGGCGCAGTCCCAGGCGGGCCGTCTCGGCCGTGTGCCGGTCGGGCCGGGCCCGGCCGTCCTCGTCCAGCGGCAGCGCGGCGGCGAGTTTCGCGCGGGCCCGGTCGCGGTCGACGAGCAGACAGCCGAACGCGGCCAGCACGAAGAACATCAGCACGCCGTCGAGCAGCGCCGTGCGGCTCATCACGAAGTGCAGGCCGTCCACCGCCATCAGCGCGCCCGCCAGACACCCCAGGAAGGTGGAGCGGAACAGGCGGCGGCCGATCCGGCACAGCAGCAGCACGGACAGCGTGCCGAGCACGGCCGTCATGAAACGCCAGCCGAAGGGGTCGAACCCGAACATCAGCTCGCCGAGCCCGATGACGTACTTGCCGACCGGCGGGTGCACGACGTAGGCCGCGTCCGACGGGAGCGGGACGTGCCCGCCCGACGACAGGACCAGGTCGTTGGCCTTCTTGTCCCAGTTGAGCTCGAACCCGCGGTGGATCAGCGCCCACGCGTCCTTGGCGTAGTACGTCTCGTCGAATATCACCGCCCTGGGGCTGCCCAGGTTCCAGAACCGCAGCACCCCCGCCAGCAGCGTGACGAGCAGCGGGCCGATCCAGCCCGACCAGCGCACGAGCCGGCCCGCGAGCTTGTGCGGGACACCGAGCGCCGCCCACAGGCGCGTAGAGGGCTCGGTGTAGGGCGGCACCAGGCGGTCACGGACGTCGTGGGCGTCGCTGCTGGGCTGCCCCTGGTAGCCGAAGCGGCGCAGCCGCTGCTGCCAGGACGGCCGCTGGTCGAGCGGCGCCTGGCCCTGCCGGGTGTCCGTGGAGGACGCGGTACTGGTCACCGCGCCATCGTAGGGAACCGTTCTGTGTGAGTCCCGTGCATGGCCGGTATGCGTCCGCATCCTCCGCCCCTGGGAGGAGTCCGCCCCCGCCGCCCCTGGGAGGATGGAGGCGTGATCGGAACCCTCGTACTCGCAGGCACCCCCATCGGCGACATCGCGGACGCCCCGCCCCGGCTCGCCGAGGAACTGGCCGGAGCCGATGTGATCGCCGCCGAGGACACGCGGCGGCTGCGCCGGCTGACCCAGGCGCTCGGCGTCACGCCCCAGGGGCGGGTCGTGTCGTACTTCGAGGGCAACGAGTCCGCCCGGACGCCGGAGCTGGTCGAGGAGCTGGTGAGCGGGTCGCGGGTGCTGCTCGTCACGGACGCGGGAATGCCGTCCGTGTCCGATCCGGGCTACCGGCTGGTCGCCGCCGCGGTCGAGCGGGACGTGCGGGTCACCGCCGTGCCCGGGCCGTCCGCGGTGCTCACCGCGCTCGCGCTGTCCGGACTGCCGGTCGACCGGTTCTGCTTCGAGGGGTTCCTGCCGCGCAAGGCGGGGGAGCGGCTGGGGCGGCTGCGGGAGGTCGCCGGGGAGCGGCGGACGCTCGTCTACTTCGAGGCTCCCCACCGGCTCGACGACACGCTGGCGGCGATGGCCGAGGTGTTCGGGGCGGACCGGCGGGCCGCGGTGTGCCGTGAGCTGACCAAGACGTACGAGGAGGTGCGGCGGGGCGGGCTCGGGGAGCTGGCCGCGTGGGCCGCGGAGGGGGTGCGCGGGGAGATCACGGTCGTCGTGGAGGGCGCGCCGGAGAAGGGGCCCGAGGAGGTCGGTCCCGAGGAGCTGGTGCGGCGGGTCCGGGTGCGGGAGGAAGCGGGGGAGCGGCGCAAGGAGGCGATCGCCGCGGTGGCGGTGGAGGCCGGTGTGCCGAAGAGAGTTGTCTTCGATGCCGTGGTCGCCGCGAAGAACGCGGCTCCCTAGTCGGGTTCGGGGTGGGGGCCGGGGTGCTTGACGGGTGCGCGTTGTGTGGGTTCGATCGCGCAGTGCCCCGCGCCCCTTACGGGGCGCTCAAGCCCCTCTGAGCGGGGCGCATGCCGGATGAGCGTGCGCCCCATGGGTGGGCAAAGCGCAAGGGGTGCAACGGCAAGGGACCCCCAAAACAGGGCCAACAGTCGACAGGTCTGCTGCCATCGGTCCGGCCGAGGAGTCCACTGGGTTGCGGGGACGGAATCGTCCTCACGCCACAGCGGAACAGGAGCTGGCATGAGTGAGATCGCAGGGCGGACCGGGCTCCGCGCCGGTGCGAGCGCAGTCGTCAACGAGTCCTACTCGTTCGCCTGCATGCGGTGCGGCCACGGCTGGGAGCAGTCGTACGAGATAGAGCACCATACGGACGCCGCGGGCCACGAGTTCGTCCTCTATGTCGTGGACGGCAACGTGGTGCCCTCGCCGTTGAGCAAGCCCGAGTGCCACCACTGCGACAGCCACCTCGTGCGGATCATGCGGCCCGGGCGGGTCGCGTCGGCGCGCGACGCGGCGCACCGGCCCTCCCGCGTGCCGCCGCCCGCCGGGCCCGTGGACGTGCCCGCGGCGCCGGCCGGGGCCGCCGGCGAGGAGCGCGAGCACCACCACTGGCACCTGTCCGACCTGCTGCACCCCTTCCAGCGCAAGGCGAGCTGACCCGTCCGGCTGCCTTGTCCGACGCCCTCCCCGGTCCTCCCCCATCGGGGAGGGCGTACCTCTTTCGTAGGATCGGGGCATGCCTTCGAACGACTCCGGCCGCCAGGACAAGAACGCGGCCCCGCCCCTCCCGGAGCCCCTCCGGGTCCCGGTCGCCGACTCCCACACCCACCTGGACATGCAGTCCGGCACGGTCGAGGAGGCACTGGCGAAGGCGGCGTCGGTCGGAGTGACGACGGTCGTGCAGGTCGGCTGCGACCTCAAGGGCTCCCGGTGGGCGGCCGAGACGGCGGCGGCCCACGACGCCGTCCACGCCACGGTCGCCCTGCACCCGAACGAGGCACCCCGGATCGTGCACGGCGACCCTGGGGGAGGGTGGTCGCGGCAGGGTGCCCGCGAAGCCGGGGGCCGGGCCGCGCTGGACGAAGCGCTCGCCGAGATCGACCGGCTCGCCGCACTGCCCCAGGTCAAGGGCGTCGGTGAGACCGGCCTCGACTACTTCCGCACCGGGCCCGAGGGCAAGGACGCGCAGGAGCTGTCCTTCCGCGCCCACATCGAGATCGCCAAGCGGCACGGCAAGGCCCTGGTCATCCACGACCGCGAGGCCCACGCCGACGTCCTGCGCGTGCTGAAGGAGGAGGGCGCCCCCGAGCGGACCGTCTTCCACTGCTACTCCGGCGACGCCGGGATGGCGGAGATCTGCGCGAGCGCGGGTTACTTCATGTCCTTCGCCGGCAACGTCACCTTCAAGAACGCCCAGAACCTGCGGGACGCGGTGGCCGTGGCCCCGCTGGAGCTCCTCCTCGTCGAGACGGACGCGCCCTTCCTCACCCCGGCGCCCTACCGCGGGCGGCCCAACGCCCCGTACCTCGTGCCGGTCACCGTGCGGGCCATGGCGGAGGTGCGCGGCATCGACGAGGACGCCCTCGCCGCGGCGCTCGGCGCCAACACCGCACGCGCCTTCGGGTACTGACACCGGCCGTACTACTGTGCGTAGCCGCGTCGCTTTGGAGAGTGACGAACGCTCCGCTAGGTTCTGGGGGCCCGATCCGGACCCCTCTGGACCCCCTCCGGCCCCTGGAGCGTGTCGGCGTGAGCAACTCCCGATACGAAACGTACGAGTCATACGAGACGTACGAGACGTATGAGACGTATGAGACGCATGGCCCGGCCTACGCCGACCCGGTGTACGGCGGCTTCGACGCGCCGCCGGCCGATCTGCACAGCGCCGAGACGCTCGGCTGCGGGACGCCCGGGGCACCCGGCGTGTACGCGGACACCTACCGGCCCGCCTACGAGGTGCCGACCCTGCCCGGGCTGCCCCGGCAGGGTGCCCGGGACGACGGGCCGGCGCCCGGGTCCGCCGGGCAGCCGGGCCAGGGCCCGGGTGCGCACGCCGGATCACGTGCCGCGGCGCGCACCGGCGCGCACCGAAGATCCGCACGCCGGCGCAGGGCGCGCTTCGCCGAGCGCCCGGACAGCCCCATGCGGCGGCTCCTCCCGCAGGCGCTGGTCGTCGCCTTCCTGGCAGGCGGCACCACGGCGTTCGTCGCCAAGGACAAGGCGATCGAGCTGAACGTCGACGGCAAGACGCGCACCCTGCACACCTTCGCCGACGACGTCACCGAGCTGCTCGCGGAGGAGGGCGTCGAGGTGGGCGCCCATGACGTGGTCGCGCCCGGGCCCGGCACGGAGATCAGCAGCGGCGACGAGGTCGCCGTGCACTTCGCCCGCCCTGTGCGGCTCACCCTCGACGGGCACCGGCGCGAGGTCTGGACGACCGCCCACACGGTGGAGGGAGCGCTGCGGCAGCTGGGCGTGCGGCAGGAGGGCGCGTACGTGTCCGCGTCGCGCTCCCGGCGTATCGGGCGTGAAGGGCTCGCCCTGGACGTGCGGACCGAACGCACGGTCACGATCATGGCGGACGGCCGCGCCCGCACGGTGCGCACCAACGCCGCGACCGTACGGGAGGCCGTCGAGGAGGCCGGGATCACCCTCCAGGGCCAGGACACCATGTCGGTCCCGCAGGGCAGCTTCCCGCGCGACGGGCAGACCGTGACCGTGCTGCGGATCACCGGCGGCAAGGAGGTCCGCGAGGAGCCGATCCCGTTCCAGGTGCGGCGCACCGAGGACCCGGACCTGTTCCGGGGCACGGAGGTCGTGGAGCACGCCGGCGAACCGGGCCTGCGCCGGGTCACCTTCTCCCTGCGCACGGTCAACGGCGTCAGGCAGAAGCCACGCCGGATCAGGTCCGAGGTGGTGCGCGAGCCGCGCCCGCAGGTGGTCAAGGTCGGCACCAAACCGCGCCCCGCGTCCGTGCAGGGCGCCGACCACCTCGACTGGCAGGGCCTCGCGGCCTGCGAGTCCGGCGGCCGGCCCGACGCCGTCGACTCCTCGGGCACCTACGGCGGCCTCTACCAGTTCGACACCCGCACCTGGCAGGCCCTCGGCGGCAGCGGCCGCCCCCAGGACGCCCCGGCGGCGGAACAGACGTACCGGGCGAAGAAGCTGTACGTGCGGCGGGGGGCCAGCCCCTGGCCGCACTGCGGGGCACGGCTGGGCGGATGAGCGGGCGGACGAGGAAGAGGAGCGGAGGATGAGCGGGCGGACGAGGAAGACGAGCGGAGGATGAGCGGGCGGACCAGGAGGACGGGCGGGCGGACCAGGGGGGAACCGAACCCCCGTACCCTTGTCCCGTGACCAGCAGCCCCACCCCCGACGCCCTTCTGGGCCCCGCCGACGTCCGCGAGCTCGCGGCGGCCCTCGGCGTGCGCCCGACCAAGCAACGCGGACAGAACTTCGTGATCGACGCGAACACCGTCCGCCGGATCGTCCGCACCGCACAGGTCCGCCCCGACGACGTGGTCGTCGAGGTCGGCCCGGGGCTCGGGTCGCTCACCCTCGCGCTGCTGGAGGCCGCCGACCGGGTCACGGCCGTGGAGATCGACGACGTGCTCGCCGGTGCGCTGCCCGCGACCGTCACGGCCCGCATGCCCGAGCGCGCCGACCGGTTCGCGCTGGTCCACTCGGACGCCATGCACGTCACGGAGCTGCCCGGCCCCGCGCCGACCGCGCTGGTCGCCAACCTGCCCTACAACGTGGCCGTCCCGGTCCTGCTGCACATGCTCGACACCTTCCCGACCATCGAGCGCACCCTCGTCATGGTCCAGGCGGAGGTCGCCGACCGGCTCGCCGCACCGCCCGGCTCGAAGGTCTACGGCGTCCCCTCGGTCAAGGCCAACTGGTACGCCGAGGTCAAGCGCGCCGGTGCCATCGGGCGCAACGTGTTCTGGCCGGCGCCCAACGTCGACAGCGGCCTGGTTTCGCTGGTCCGCCGGAGCGAGCCGCTGAAGACGACGGCTTCCAGGCGCGAGGTGTTCGCCGTCGTCGACGCGGCGTTCGCCCAGCGCCGCAAGACGCTGCGGGCCGCGCTGGCCGGCTGGGCCGGGTCCGCCGCCGCGGCCGAGGAGGCCCTGGTCGCCGCCGGAGTCTCGCCGCAGGCCCGGGGCGAGTCGCTGACCGTGGAAGAGTTCGCGCGGATCGCCGAGCACAAGGCGAACCGGCACCAGGAGAAGGAGCCCGCGTGAGCGTCACGGTCCGCGTCCCGGCCAAGGTCAACGTCCAGCTGGCGGTCGGCGCCGCCCGCCCCGACGGCTTCCACGACCTGGCCAACGTCTTCCTCGCGGTCGGCCTCTACGACGAGATCACCGTCACCCCGGCCGACGAGCTCCGCGTCACCTGCGAGGGCCCGGACGCCGACCAGGTCCCCCTGGACCGCACGAACCTGGCGGCACGGGCCGCCGTGGCGCTCGCCGAACGGTACGGCCGCACGCCCGGCGTCCACATCCACATCACCAAGGACATCCCCGTCGCCGGCGGCATGGCGGGCGGCAGCGCGGACGGCGCCGGCGCCCTGGTCGCCTGCGACGCCCTGTGGGAGACCGGCGCATCCCGGGACGAACTCCTGGAGATCTGCGCCGAGCTGGGCAGCGACGTGCCGTTCAGCCTGGTCGGCGGGGCCGCCCTCGGCATCGGGCGGGGCGAGCAGCTGACGCCCCTGGAGGTCGGCGGCACCTTCCACTGGGTGTTCGCGATGGCCGGCCGGGGCCTGTCCACCCCGGCGGTCTTCCGCGAGTTCGACCGGCTCGGCGAGGGCACGGACATCCCCGAACCCGTCGCCTCCGGCGAACTCCTCGCCGCCCTCGCCAAGGGCGACCCGGACGCGCTCGCCGCCGCCGTCTCCAACGACCTCCAGCCCGCGGCCCTGTCCCTCTTCCCCGAACTCGCCGACACCCTGGCCGCGGGGCGGGCCGCCGGTGCCCTCACCGCCCTCGTCTCGGGCTCCGGCCCGACCACCGCGTTCCTCGCCCGCGACCCGGAGTCGGCCGCCACCGTGGCACGGGCCCTGCTCGCGTCCGGGACGTGCCGGACGGTGCGCACGGCCTCGGGCCCCGCCCCCGGGGCGACGATCGCCGGGCGTTAATCACGTGCCGCGGCCGTGGCCGAGGGCCTAGGCTCCCCCAGTTGTTTTCACGACGGGGGGCACAGGCGTGCGGGAACTGGTCGAGGCGGTACGGCGCGGAGATGCGGACGAGGTCACGGCACTGCTGGAGGCAGGGGCCGACCCCGACACCCTCGCCGACGGTCTCCCGGTCCTGTGCCTCGCCGTGGCGGCGTACGACGAACCCGTCGCCGAGGCGCTGCTCCAGGCCGGTGCCGACCCCCTGCGCACACTGCCCGACGGGACCACCCCGCTGACGCGGGCGGTGGACGGTGGGTCGCACCTCATGACCTACGAGCTGGCCACCAGCCGGATCCCGCTCCCGGCACCGGCGCGCGCCGAACTGCTGGAACGGGCCAGGCGCTGGTCGGAGGCGGGCGCCGAGGCCGGACTGCGCCGCCTCACCGGCCTCACCGGGCCCGTCGAGCGGATCCGGGTCGAGGACGACGAGGTCGGCTGGTGGTGCGAGCAGCTCACGCTCGGCCCCGTGACCGTGCGCGACGAGCACCGGGCCGTCCTCACGTCCATGGAGGCCCTCTACGGCATCCGCACCCCCTTCGACGAGCTGATCGCCCGGGCCATCGCCCACCCCGACCGGGACCACGTCGTGTGGTGCGACGTCGTGTTCACACTCGGCCGGCGGACCGACGAGGAGACCTGGCTGTGGAGCCGGGACCTGCTCAACCACCCCGACCGGACGCACCGTCTGCTCGCCGCCGACCTCCTGCTGTCCCTGATCCTCGGAGACATCGCCAAGGGAAGCCAGCCGTTCTGGGAACGGGGGCGGGAACTCGTGCCCTGGGCGGAGCAGGAGGAGGACCCGGAGGTACTGGCGGTGCTCCTGCACGCGATGACCCACGACAGCGCCCCGGAGATCGAGGCCGTCGGGCTGTCGTACCTCACTCACCCGGACCCGGGGGTGCGCGCACTGGTGCCGCAGACCGTGCACCGCCCCGAGAGCCTCACCGCCGTGCTCGCCCTGGCCCATGACGAGGACCCCGGCGTACGCGAGGCGGTGTGCCACTGGCTCGCCCACCAGCGGGGGAGCGAGCCTGAGGTGGGGGACGCGCTGGTCGCTCTCACCCACGACGAGCGGCAGGAGATCCGCATCGGCGCCGTCTCCGGCCTGGCTTACCGCGACGACCCGCGCTGTGTGGAGGCCGAGCACCGGATCGGGCCCGTGGCCGAGGAACTGCGCCACGACGAGCGGCTGCACGACGTGTGGCGCTACCAGCGCCGCCGGGAAGCCGCGGCCGGCGGCTGACCGCCCCGGCCGGAGCACCCCCGCGCGCGACTACCCTGGAGGGTCGATCCATCCCCCTTGGCAGGAGAGTAATGGCCGTCAACCTGGTCAATGTCGAGAACGTCAGCAAGGTGTACGGCACCCGTGCCCTGCTCGACGGCGTCTCCCTCGGCGTCTCCGAAGGGGACCGCGTCGGTGTCGTGGGCCGCAACGGCGACGGCAAGACGACGCTCATCCGCATGCTCGCCAAGCAGGAGAGCGCCGACACCGGACGGGTCACGCACTCCGGCGGGCTCCGCCTCGGCGTGCTCACCCAGCACGACTCCCTCGACCCCGGGGCCACCGTCCGCCACGAGGTCATCGGTGACATGGCCGACCACGAGTGGGCGGGCGACGCCAAGGTCAGGGACGTGCTGACGGGCCTGTTCGGCGGGCTCGACCTGCCGGGGTTCCCCAAGGGTCTGGACACCGTCATCGGCCCGCTCTCCGGCGGTGAGCGGCGCCGGATCGCCCTGGCCAAGCTGCTCATCGAGGAGCAGGACCTGCTCGTCCTGGACGAGCCCACCAACCACCTCGACGTCGAGGGCATCGCCTGGCTCGCCCGGCATCTGCAGAACCGCAGGTCGGCGCTGGTGTGCGTGACCCACGACCGGTGGTTCCTCGACCAGGTGTGCACGCGCATGTGGGACGTCCAGCGCGGCGCGGTCTACGAGTACGAGGGCGGCTACTCCGACTACGTCTTCGCCCGGGCCGAGCGTGAGCGCATCGCCGCCACCGAGGAGGCCAAGCGGCAGAACCTCGTCCGCAAGGAGCTGGCCTGGCTGCGCCGCGGGGCGCCCGCCCGGACGTCCAAGCCGCGGTTCCGCGTCGAGGCCGCCAACGAGCTCATCGCGGACGTGCCGCCGCCCCGGGACAGCAGCGAGCTGATGAAGTTCGCCTCCACCCGGCTGGGCAAGACCGTGTTCGACCTGGAGGACATCACCGTCCAGGCGGGCCCCAAGGTCCTCCTCAAGCACGTCACCTGGCAGCTCGGACCCGGCGACCGGATCGGCCTCGTCGGGGTCAACGGCGCCGGGAAGACGTCCCTGCTGCGGGCCATGGCCGAGGCCGCCCGGTCCGACGGCGAGACCCAGCCCGTCGGCGGGCGGGTCCGCGTCGGCAAGACGGTGAAGCTGGCCTACCTCTCCCAGGAGGTCGCCGAACTCGACCCGGCCACACGGGTGCTGGAAGCCGTGCAGCAGGTGCGCGAGCGCGTCGACCTCGGCAAGGGACGGGAGATGACCGCCGGGCAGCTGTGCGAGACGTTCGGCTTCGGCAAGGAGAAGCAGTGGACGCCCGTCGGCGACCTGTCCGGCGGTGAGCGCCGCCGGCTCCAGCTGCTGCGCCTGCTCATGGACGAGCCCAACGTCCTCTTCCTCGACGAGCCCACCAACGACCTCGACATCGAGACGCTGACGCAGCTGGAGGACGTCCTCGACGGCTGGCCCGGCTCGATGATCGTCATCTCCCACGACCGGTTCTTCATCGAGCGCACCACCGACCGGGTGTTCGCGCTGCTCGGCGACGGCGCCCTGCGGATGCTGCCGCGCGGCATCGACGAGTACCTGGAGCGCAGGCAGCGCATGGAGGAGGCCGCTGCCGCCTCGGCCCCCGTCGCGCAGCAGTCCGCCACCCCGGAGAAGAGCGCGGCCGACCAGCGCGCCGCCAAGAAGGAGCTCCAGAAGATCGAGCGGCAGCTCGACAAGGTCTCCGAGAAGGAGACCAAGCTTCACGCTCAAATCGCCGAAAACGCCACCGACTTCGCGAAGGTGGCCGAACTGGACGCCGAGTTGCGCGCGTTGGCCGGTCAGCGCGAGGAGCTGGAGATGCGCTGGCTGGAACTGGCCGAGGACGCGTGAAGGGTGCGTGAAGGCGCATAACGAGGGCATCACGGGCCGGTCCTCCCTTGGGAACAGGGGGTGATCGGCCCGCTGTGCTGTCGGAACCTGGTGATAGAAAGAGGCGTCTTAGAACTTTATGAAGCGACTCTGAGCCCATCGCGTACCTCAGGGCGTGGCTAAAAATCAGTGATCGAACGGGGGAGCCGCTGATGACTCAGCCGCCCAGTCAGCCACCGCACGGTGGCTTCGGAGCACCGCAGAACCAGCCGCCGCAGGGCGGTGGTTACGGGCCACCGCAGAATCCGCCGCCGCCCCAGGGCCCGCCCCAGACGCCGCCGCCCCCGCAGGGCCCACCGCAGCCTGGGTACGGCTACCCGCAGCAGCCCGGTCCGTACGGACAGCCGCCGCAGCCGGGGCCGTACAACCCCGGTCCCTACGGCCAGCCGCAGCAGCCGGGCCCGTACGGCCAGCCCGGCTACGGCTACCCGCCGCAGCCGCAGTACCCCGGTGCGCCCGGCACCCCTCCCGGGGGCGGCTCGGGCAACCCGTTCAAGGGCAAGCCCGCCATGATCATCGGCGCCGCGGTCGCCGCGCTGCTCGTGGTCGGCGGCACCGTGTGGGCCGTCACCGGCGGTGACGACGGCAAGGGCAAGAAGAAGCCGGTCGCCCAGAAGACCGACGACGCCAAGCCCGGCTCCTCCGCCCCGGTCAACCCCGGTGACGGCAGCGGCGACGGCGGCGAGGACCCGGAGAACCTCAACGAGGGCCGCCAGGCCGGCGAGGCCAAGGTCCTCTGGTACAAGGAGGCGCCCGACGCGCCCGGCTCCGGCGCAGACGCCGACGGCATGTGGATCACGGGCAAGACGGCGGTCAAGGCCGCGTACAAGCAGCTCTTCGCCTACAACGTCGGTGACGGCAAGCCCTCCTGGGACGCGATCACCTTCCCGCAGAAGATCTGCGCGACGACCCCGCAGAAGACGTCCGACAACAAGATCGTCGTCGCGTACATGAGCGGCAGCAGCGACCGCGCCAAGTGCAACCAGCTCCAGGAGATCGACCTGGTCACCGGCGAGAAGGGCTGGAAGGAAGAGGTCGCCGACGGCGCCCTGTTCGACTCCACGCTCTCCGTCGAACTGTCCATCACCGGCAAGACGCTGATGGTGGGCCGCTCCCAGTCCGGCACGGCCTACGACGTCACCAACGGCGACAAGCTCTTCGACAAGAAGAAGTACGGCAACGCCTGCTTCCCCGCCGCGTTCGCCGGCGGCGAGAAGCTGATCGCCGTCTCCTCCTGCGGCGCCGGGACCGACAAGGAGCACGACGAGGTCCAGGAGCTCGACCCCAAGACCGGCAAGGCCAGGTGGACCCAGCCGTTCGACAAGGGGTGGCGGGTCGCGCGCACCTACTCGGTCAGCCCGCTGGTCGTCTACAGCACCAACGAGGACAAGAAGGCCTGGAACATCTCCACCTTCACCTCCGGCGGCAAGTTCCGCTCGCAGGTCGGCTTCGACGAGGACTTCGCCCCCGAGTGCGGCTGGGCCATCCTCGAACGCGACCTCACGGGCTGCGAGGGCGTCGCCGTCGACGACACCACGCTCTACCTGCCGACCGAGGCCACCTCCGGCGCCAACGAGATCGTCGCGGTCAACCTCGCCGACGGCAAGGAGAAGTGGCGCGTGAAGTCCCCCTCCGACGAGTCGATGCTGCCGATCAAGACCGAGGGCGGCAAGCTCATCGCCTATGTGGAGCCGTCGTACGACGCGGGCGGGCAGATCGTGTCCATCCCGACCGGTGGCGGCAGCCACAAGCCGTCCAAGCTGTTGCAGAACCCGCAGGGTGCCGCGGACATCGAGGACAGCTTCTTCTCCAAGGACATCGACTGGGTCGACGGGCGCTTCTACATCTCGACCACCCGGCTGAGCGGAAACGACGACACGAAGGAGAAGTTGATGCTCGCCTACGGCAAGTGACTCTTCGCCTTCCGCGCTCTCCCTCCGCACTCCGCCAGTCGTCCGTCCCCTTCCCCGAGGTACCCACGCCATGACCCAGCCGCCGCCTCCGCCGCCCCAGCAGCCCCCGCAGGGGGGCGGCTTCGGGCCGCCCCAGGACCAGCCGCCGCAGACCCCGCCGCCCGCGGCCGGGCCGGACCTGGGCAAGTCCCCGCAGCCGGGGTACGGCTACCCGCAGGCACCCCAAGCGCCGCAGGCTCCGCAGACGCCTCCGCCGGCCGGCCCGCAGAACCCGCCCCAGCCTCCGGCGGGTTACGGGTACCCGCAGGCTCCGGCGCCCCAGCCTCCGCAGACCCCGCCCGGCTACGGCTATCCCGGTCAGCAGCCGGGGCCGTACGGGCAGCCGCAGCAGGCGCCCTACGGGCAGCCGGGATACGGGCAGCCGGGGTACGGGCAGCCGGGGTACGGGCAGCAGCCCGGTTACGGCTATCCGCAGCAGGCCATGCCGCACCCGCCGCAGGCCGGACAGCCGGGCGGCGGCAAGAAGCTCAACGCGCAGCTGCTGATCATCGTCGCCGCGGTCGTGGCGATCGCCCTGATCATCGGCGGCGGTGTCTGGTACGCCTCGTCCGGCAAGGACGACGGCAAGAAGGACGACACCGCTTCCTCCAGCGGCGGCACCGGCGGCACGGACGACGGCAACGGCGGCACCACCTCCGGCAAGGAGAAGGCGCCGTCCGACCCCAGCGCCAAGGTCCTCTTCCAGGTCCCGGCGCCCGAGGTGAAGAACGACAGCACGGTCGTCGTCTCCGGCTCGTGGCTCACCGACAAGGCGTACGTCAAGAGCGGCATCGCCCGGATCGTCGGCTACGACCGAGACAAGGGCGACGAGCTGTGGAAGATCCCGCTGGCCGGCCCGGTCTGCCAGGCCAGCCGTCATGTCACGGACGACAACCTCACGGCGGTCCTCTACCAGCCGGCGATGCCCACCAAGGCCGACCCCTCGCACGGATGCAGCCAGATCGCACTCATCGATCTCGACGCCGGCAAGAAGCTGTGGACCAAGACGGTCAAGACCGGTGACCAGCTGATCAACTTCGACAACATCACCCTCAGCGGGAAGACCGTCGCCGTCGGCAGCACCAGCGGCGGCGCCGCCTTCGACGTCTCCGGCAAGCTCCTGTGGAGCCCGAAGCCGGCCGACTCCTGCTACGACGCCGGGTACGGCGGCGGCGACAACCTGGTCGCGGTGCGCAAGTGCGGCTCTTACGACCAGCGGCAGCTGCACATCCAGACCATCGACCCGAAGTCCGGGAAGGTGATCTCGGAGTACAAGATGACCGAGGGCATCGAGTACGCGAGCATCGTGTCGACCAACCCGCTGGTCGTGGCCGCCGACGTCGGAGACTCCGCGGGTGACGGCAGCGGCATCTCCGACTTCTTCTCCATCGACGGCAAGACCGGCAAGCTGCGCACGCGCATCTCCGCGCCGGGCGAGCAGTTCGCGGCCCGGTGCGAGGGCATCACCCGCGTCGAGGCCTGCAACCTGCTGGCCGTCGGCAACGACCGGCTGTACCTGCCGACCGAGGAGCACGACGGCACCGGCAAGTACAGCCAGACCAACGAGATCGTCGCCTTCGACCTCGCCACCGGCAAGCAGACCGGGCAGCGGGCCGACGCGGGTGACGGCTACACGATCTCGCCGCTGCGCATGGACGGCGGCAACCTGATCGCGTACAAGCGTCCCCCGTACGACAAGGGCGGACAGGTCGTGAGCATCTCCGGCACCGGCTTCAAGGAGACGACGCTGCTCCAGAACCCCGCGACGGACGCCGTGCGCGACGTGGAGACCAGCATGTCGCCGGAGTACTCCGAGTTCCTGTACGCCGATGGGCACCTCTTCATGTCCAAGGTGTACGCGAGCAAGCGGTCGACGGTGCGGGACAAGGAGTACCTGGCGGTCGGCTTCGGAACGAAGTGATCGTCTGCTGATCGGTTGATGTCCGCTTCGGTCCCGTCCCTGCTCAGGGACGGGACCGTTCGCGTTTGGCGCGGTCAACCTGGAATGAGAGGGATTTCGGCGATCCGGGGCGATTCTCGCGGGTAGGGGGAGCGCAACGTCGAACAAGCGTGTAGCTTCCGGGGGCATGAAGGCGGGGGAGCCGGGGGGCTTCCATGGGGGGCTGGGGTGACTGGGGGGTTGCTCGATGGGAGTGCGGCTCATGGTGGTCGACGACCACCGATTGCTGGCCGAGGCGCTGGCTTCGGCGCTGAAGCTGCGGGGGCACCGGGTGCTCGCCGCGGCGGCACCGGCCGCGGGGGCGGCGGAGCTGGTGATCACGCGGGCGCCGGAGGTGTGCCTGCTGGGGACGGCGGCGCCGGCGGAGCCGGGGATCTTCGACCCGGTGGTGCGGATCAAGCGGGAGCGGCCACAGGTCGCGGTGCTGGTGCTGGGCCCGGTGCCGAGCCCGCGGGGCATCGCGGCGGCGTTCGCCGCGGGGGCCTCCGGCTACGTCCGGCACGATGAGCGCATAGAGGGTGTCGAGCGGGCGATCATGAAGGCGCGGGCGGGGGAGGCGGCGGTGGCGCCGCAGCTGCTCCAGGGAGCGTTCAGCGAGTTGCTGAACCCGGCGGCCCAACCGGACGACGAGGGCCAGCGGTTGTTGTCCATGCTCACGCCGAGGGAGGTCGAGGTCCTGGTCCGGGTCGCGGACGGCGAGGACACCCGCCTGATCGCGGCGGGCATGGGCATCGCCCCGTCGACGGCGCGTACGCACGTCCAGCGGGTTCTGATGAAACTGGGAGTCGGCTCCCGCCTGGAGGCGGCGGCACTGGCGGCGCGGACGGGGTTGCTGGACCGGGCGGGGCCGGTGTCCCGGGAGCCGTGAAGAGGGGGCGCGGGTGGCTTCGCCTTCCGCCGGGGGTGTGGGTCGGGGCCGCGCCGGGGGGTGTCCGTCCCCGGAACGGCGCGATGGACCTACTTACCGACTGACCGGCGTTGACGCGCCAAAGCCGCGGGCGGACACCCCCCGACACGTCCCCTTGCGTCGTGCGGCGGCCTCGCTGCTGGCATGCGTGCCGCTCAGGGCGGCACGGGTGGGCGCAGCGGCACCTCGTCGCGCCGAGTTGCGCACCCACCCCGGCCCCAGCACCGTCGCGGCCGGGTCACTCCACCCGCTCGTCGTCCTCCGGCTCGACCCCCGGAGGGGCCGGTGCCGCGGGCCTCAGCTTCAGCCACACCAGGAAGAACAAGCCCAGCAGCAGCATCCCCAGCCCGGTCCACAGGTTGATGTTGACGCCCTCCGCCTTGTCGAGGTCGGCGTCGGACGCCGTGAACCCCGCGATCGTGACGATGACGCCGTAGACCACGAACAGTCCGCCGATGATCCGCCGGATGTCGAACAGCCTCGCGGCGGTCGCCGACTTGGCCTCCAAGTCGGTGACTTCCCGCTGCACGTCCCTGTCGGAGTAGTGCTCGGACATCTGTCAATCCTCCCTCGGTCAGAACGAGAACGGGATGTAGCAGGCCGCGGCCAGGACGATCGCGCCCCAGCCCAGCAGCGCCGGCTTGCGGTACCAGGCCTCGTCCCCGGGCGCCGGCGGCTCCGCCATGCCGGGCGAGGTCGTGCCGTACACCAGTCCCTGCAACTCCTCCGCCGGCTTCGGCGAGGTGAACAGCGACACCGCCACCATCACCACCGCGCCCGCGACGAACCCGGCGATCGCGGAGACGAAGTTGGCCCCCTGGTCGGAGGGGATGTCGATGATGTCCTGCTTGTAGAGGACGAAGTAGTTGACCATCGCTGCGGTGGTGCCGGCGAGCAGCCCCCAGAAGCCGGACTTCATCGACGCCCGCTTCCAGAACATGCCGATGATGAAGACGACGAACATCGGCACGTTGAAGAAGGAGAACAGCGTCTGGAGGTAGGCCATGATGTTCGAGAAGGACCGCGCGAGGAACGCCGTGCCGATGGAGGCCAGGACACCGATCGCCGTGATGAGCCGGCCGAAGCGCACGTAGTACTCGTCCTCGCGGCCCCGCACGACGTACTTCGCCCAGATGTCCGTGGTGAACACGGTGTTGAAGGACGACACGTTCGCCGCCATGCCCGCCATGAACGCCGCGAGCAGGCCGGTGACGGCGATGCCCAGCACACCGTTCGGCAGCAACTGCTCCATCAGGTACGGGATGGCGTCGTTGTACTGGAGGTCGGAGCCGGGCGTGCCGATCTTCGGGACCAGGACCGCGGCGACCAGGCCCGGGATCATCACCAGGAACACGATGAAGATCTTCGGGAACGCGGCGATGAGCGGGGTGCGCTGGGCCGCCGAGAGGTTCTTCGCGGACAGCGCGCGCTGCACCTCGGCGAAGTTCGTCGTCCAGTAGCCGAAGGAGAGGACGAACCCGAGACCCAGGACGATCGTCAGCCAGTTCGCGCCGAGCGGGTTGTCGCTGCCGATGCCCGTGCCGCCCCAGGACGTCATGAAGTCGGCGCCGCGGCTCTCGGTGAGGGAGTCGGACAGGCCGTCCCAGCCGCCGACCTTCTTCAGGCCGAGGACGGAGATGGGGATGAGCGCCGCCAGGATCACGAAGAACTGGAGGACCTCGTTGTAGATCGCCGAGGACAGGCCGCCGAGGGTGATGTACGCCAGGACGAAGAACCCGGCGACCACGATCGCCACCCACTCGGGCCAGCCCAGCAGCGCCTCGACGACGATGGCCAGGGCGTAGAGGTTGACGCCGGCGATGAGGATCGCGGCGAAGGCGAAGAGGATCGAGCTGAGCAGGTGCGCCGCCCTGTCGAAGCGCAGCAGCAGGAACTCGGGGACCGAGCGCACCTTGGAGCCGTAGTAGAAGGGCATCATCACCAGGCCGAGGAAGACCATGGCCGGGATGGCGCCGATCCAGTACCAGTGCGTGGTGTAGACGCCGTACTGGGCGCTGTTGGCGGCCATGCCGAGGATCTCGGTGGCCCCGAGGTTGGCCGCGATGAACGCGAGCCCGGTGACCCAGGCGGGCAGGGAACGGCCGGAGAGGAAGAAGTCGAGGCTGGTCTTCACCGAGCGGCGGGCGGCGAAGCCGATGCCGAGGACGACGACGAAGTAGATGCCGAGGATCGTGTAGTCGAGCCAGTTGGTGGGGAGTCGCAGCTCGGCTGACAGATATGTGGGGGTTTGCATGAGCCCTCGCTTTGTTGCGGGAACCGACACCTCGCGGAATCCACTTCTCCGCATTCAGTAATTGAACACGCCCAGTGATGTTCTTTGTTTGATTGTGATGTTGACGATTGTGGTGAGTTGTGTTTTGATATGTTGGGTTCTGTTTGAAGGACAAGGAGTCCGGCGTGAAGAAGACCTCGACCCGGCTGGCCGACGGTCGCGAGCTCATCTACTACGACCTGCGTGACGACAGCGTGCGCGACGCGACCGACCGGCGCCCGCTGGACCGCACCGTCACCACGTCGGAGATCCGCCGCGACCCCCTCCTCGGTGACTCCGTCGCCATCGCCTCGCACCGCCAGGGCCGCACCTACCACCCCCCGGCCGACGAGTGCCCCCTGTGCCCCTCCGAGGGCGATCGCCTGAGCGAGATCCCGGACTCGTCGTACGACGTCGTCGTCTTCGAGAACCGCTTCCCCTCCCTCGCCGGCGACTCGGGCCGCTGCGAGGTCGTCTGCTTCACCTCCGACCACAACGCGTCCTTCGCCGACCTCACCGAGGAGCAGGCCGGGCTGGTGCTGGAGGCGTGGACGGACCGCACGTCGGAGCTGTCCCATCTCCCCGCCGTCGAGCAGGTGTTCTGCTTCGAGAACCGGGGCGCCGAGATCGGCGTGACCCTCGGGCACCCGCACGGCCAGATCTACGCCTACCCCTTCACCACCCCCCGCACGGCCCTGATGCTCCGCTCGGCCGCGACGCACAAGGAGATGACCGGCGGGGAGAACCTCTTCGACGCCGTCCTGGAGCGTGAACTCGCCGGTGAACGCGTCGTCCTGGAGGGTGAACACTGGGTCGCCTTCGTGCCGTACGCGGCACACTGGCCGTACGAGGTCCACCTGTACCCCAAGCGCCGCGTGCCCGACCTGCTCGGGCTGGACGAGGGCGCGCGCACAGAGTTCCCCAAGGTCTATCTGGAACTCTTGAGGCGCTTCGACCGGATCTTCGGTGAGAGTGAACCCCCGACGCCGTACATCGCGGCCTGGCACCAGGCCCCGTTCGGCGCGCTGGAGGAGTTCGACGGCGTCGCGCGTGAGGACTTCGCGCTCCACCTCGAGCTTTTCACCATCCGCCGCACTTCCGGCAAGCTGAAGTTTCTCGCGGGTTCCGAGTCCGGCATGAACGTGTTCATCAACGACGTGCCGCCGGAGCGCGCGGCCGAGCGACTGCGAGAGGTAGCGAGTTCATGAGCGGGAAGTACCTGGTGACGGGCGGCGCGGGATACGTCGGCAGCGTGGTCGCCCAGCACCTGCTGGAGGCCGGTCACGAGGTCGTCGTCCTCGACAACCTCTCCACGGGCTTCCGCGAGGGAGTCCCGGCGGGTGCCGCCTTCATCGAGGGCGACATCCGCGACGCCGCCAAGTGGCTGGACTCCTCTTTCGACGGCGTGCTCCACTTCGCGGCGTTCTCGCAGGTCGGCGAGTCGGTCGCGAAGCCCGAGAAGTACTGGGACAACAACGTCGGCGGCACCATGGCGCTGCTCGCCGCGATGCGCGAGGCGGGCGTCCGCACCCTGGTCTTCTCCTCCACGGCGGCGACGTACGGCGAGCCGGAGCAGGTCCCCATCGTCGAGTCGGCGCCCACGTCCCCGACCAACCCCTACGGCGCGTCGAAGCTCGCGGTCGACCACATGATCACGGGCGAGGCGGCGGCGCACGGTCTGGGCGCGGTCTCCCTGCGCTACTTCAACGTCGCGGGCGCGTACGGCGCGTACGGCGAGCGCCACGACCCCGAGTCCCACCTGATCCCGCTGGTCCTCCAGGTCGCGCAGGGCAGGCGCGAGGCGATCTCCGTCTTCGGCGACGACTACGCGACTCCGGACGGCACCTGCGTGCGCGACTACATCCACGTCGCGGACCTGGCCGAGGCCCACCTGCTGGCCCTGACGGCCGCCGCCCCCGGAGAACACCTGATCTGCAACCTCGGCAACGGCAACGGCTTCTCGGTCCGCGAGGTCATCGAAACGGTCCGCACGGTCACCGGCCACCCCATCCCGGAGGTGGTCGCCCCGCGCCGGGGCGGTGACCCGGCGGTCCTGGTGGCCTCGGCCGCCACGGCCCGCGAGAAGCTGGGCTGGAACCCGTCCCGCGCGGACCTCGCGGGAATCGTCGCGGACGCGTGGGACTTCGCGCAGCGGCGCGGCAACTGAAACGCACGGAAGGTCAGGGGTCAGGCATGAGCGAGGCTGTGACGGAGACGGTCGCCGCACGGTTCGGCGAGCTGTACGGAGCCGAGCCGGAGGGTGTGTGGGCAGCGCCGGGACGCGTCAACCTCATCGGCGAGCACACGGACTACAACGACGGCTTCGTCATGCCGTTCGCCCTGCCGCACACGGCCGTTGCAGCAGTGGCACGCCGTGCGGACGGCGTGCTGCGCCTGCACTCGGAGGACGTGGAGGGAGGAGTGGCCGAGCTCCGCCTCGACGACCTGTCCCCCGATTCGGACAAGAACTGGACGGCGTACCCGGCGGGCGTGGTCTGGGCCCTGCGCGAGGCCGGTCACGCCGTCACGGGCGCGGACATCCACCTCGCCTCCACGGTCCCGTCGGGCGCGGGCCTGTCGTCGTCGGCGGCCCTGGAGGTCGTCGTAGCCCTGGCCCTGAACGACCTGTTCGCCCTCGGCCTGCGCGGCTGGCAGCTGGCCCGCCTGTGCCAGCGCGCGGAGAACGTCTACGTCGGCGCCCCCGTCGGCATCATGGACCAGACGGCGTCGGCCTGCTGCGAGGCCGGCCACGCCCTGTTCCTCGACACGCGTGACCTCTCCCAGAAGCAGATCCCCTTCGACCTGGCGGCCGAGGGCATGCGCCTCCTCGTGGTGGACACGCAGGTCAAGCACTCCCACAGCGAGGGCGAGTACGGCAAGCGCCGGGCCGGCTGCGAGAAGGGCGCGGACCTGCTGGGCGTCAACGCGCTCCGGGACGTCCCCTACGCCGACCTGGACGCGGCGCTGGCCCGCCTGGGCGACGAGGAGGAGGTCCGCCGTCTGGTCCGCCACATCGTCACGGAGAACGAACGCGTCGAACGGGTCGTCTCCCTCCTGGAGTCGGGCGAGACCCGCGCGATCGGCCCGGTCCTCGTCGAGGGCCACGCCTCCCTCCGCGACGACTTCCGCATCTCCTGCCCGGAACTGGACCTGGTCGTCGACACGGCCCTGGCCTCCGGCGCCCTGGGCTCGCGCATGACGGGCGGCGGCTTCGGCGGCTCGGCGATCGTCCTCGCGGAGGAGCCGGACGTCGACGCCATCACCAAGGCGGTGACCGAGGCGTTCGCCGCGGCGGGCTTCACGACGCCGCGCGTCTTCGAAGCGGTCCCGTCGCCGGGAGCCCGCCGCCTTCGCTGACGGCCCCGCCGAAAGCGGCACCCTCGCCCTGTGAGGGCGCCGCTTCCACCGCGCCCCCGGTCAGCGATTGACGGACTGAATCTCCTGGACCGGCACCTGGGTGGTGGTG
This sequence comes from Streptomyces sp. SID5643, assembly GCF_009872555.1. Taxonomy (NCBI): domain Bacteria; kingdom Bacillati; phylum Actinomycetota; class Actinomycetes; order Kitasatosporales; family Streptomycetaceae; genus Streptomyces; species Streptomyces sp. SID5643. The sequence continues at coordinate 30,461 of NZ_WWIC01000356.1, read as the reverse complement.
GCGAACGTGCCGTTGGGCAGGTCCCCGCCCGTGCCGCCCGCGCCTTCCCAGGTGATCTCCCAGGTGAGAGTCGCCTCCAGGCCGTAGGTGCCGTCTCCCGACGAGCGCAGGTACCGCACGCCGCACGGAGGCGTCAGCTCCCCCTTGCCCCGGGCGTACGGCTCTCCGATGGAGCCGTCGTCGTTGATCAGGCACTCACCGGACGCGGGGAGGGTTTCCGCATCCGCCGTTCCCGGTTCGAGGTGCAGGCTCACCGGCTTCGCCGTCGTCGTCGCCCACAGCCCGGTGCCGGGCAGACTGGCCGTGACGGAGACGGGCTCGAAGGCGCCCTTGTCCAGCCAGACCCAGGTGGGCGCGTTGACCGTCGACCGGGCGTTCGGTGCCAGGGAGATCCTGGTCGGCGGCACGACGGTGCGCTGGTGCGCCAGCCCGGCGAGGGTCTCGGTGTCGATGGCCTGGGGGACGCCGGGGTTCTCACCGTTGTCGACCCAGAAGGGGTCGCGCGTGCAGGTCTTTGCCGCCGGGTCGTCCTTCATCTCAGGGTTCTTGACGGCCACCCACCACATGCCCTCGTCGTTCTTGGCGACGTTGAAGTCCTTGTAGGGACGGCCCTTCTTATAGCGCGCCTGGACGTCCGCGATGCCCTCCGGCTCGCCACCGGCGGACTCGTACATCGACCACTTGGCCTCGTTGAAGGTCTTGAAGTCCTTGGCCTTCCAGTACGGCTCATACCAGCAGGCCGGAGGATCCCAGTCCACGGCCGTGGACGTGATCGGCCCGCTGCCCTTCGCCTTGGAGCCCTTGACGGTGATGCTGACCCGGGACTCAAGGGCCGGGCCGGAGGTGCCACCGGATGTCTTCTTCTGCTGGGAACCGACAGTGTCGAACCCCCCTGCCGCAGCCGGAGACGTCCCGAGTGCGGTCAGCGTCGCGGTCAGGGCCGCCAGTCCCAGGCGCCGCGTCAGGGCCGGCACTTCTGCGACCCCCGGTCCTCGGTGAGATCCCAGGTCTGCCAGACGCCTTCCTTGTTCTTCTTCAGGCCGAGGTTGTAGAAGACGTAACTGTTGGGCGTGGTCTTGGTGCCCTGCAGCTTGTTCGTCTCGCGATCCTTGAGGTCTGCTTTGCTCTCGTCGACGCAGTACGTCAAAGCCGCCGACTTCTTGTCGAACACCGTCACCTGGCGGTCGAAGTAACGAAGTGTGCCGGCCCAACTGGTCTTCTTGTCGACGGCACCCTTCGCATACTCGTAGATGCCGACCAGCGCGTTGTCCGTGTAGTAGAAGGCCATGCCCGACTTCTTCAGGTCGCCGTACGCCATGGCTTGCCACACAGTGCTGACGGTCCGTTCGTTGTCCGCCAGGATCGCGTCCTTCGTGGCATCCCCGGTCTGCCGCTCCTCGAAAACCAGCTTCATATCCGATGGCAGCTTGATCTCCGGCCGGTCGATCCCGTCCGCAGGGGCCGAAGCCGAGGGCGAAGCAGAGGACTTGTCGCCCGCATCCGCTCCGGCGATCTTGTCGGACGACGAGGAACCGTCACCTCCCCCCGAGCCACAGGCGGTCAGCAGAAGGGCCGCGGATGCGGTGAGCGCGGCTGTCACGAGCCGAGCGGGGCGGTTCACTGTGTCTCCCATTGATCATGTGTGGGGGGATAACTCAAGCGAACCAACGCTATCGGTGGGTGATCGCGACGCCTCAGCGAGGGCTTGTGCCCCGCAGCTCAGCCCAGCCTCTTCGTCAACGCGTACTCCGTGATCCCCGGCGGATAGTCCGGGATCACGCTGACCACCTCGTAGCCCTGCTTCTCGTAGAACCTCGGGGCCTGGAAGTCCCAGGTCTCCAGGCGGGCCGCGCGGCAGCCGCGGGACGTCGTCGCGATGTGTTCCGCCTGCGCGAGCAACCGCGCTCCCAGGCCCCTGCCGCGATGGCGCTCGTCGACCCAGAGGTACGTCACGTGCAGCCAGGTCGCCCAGGTGTGGCCGACCAGGCCGCCGGCGAGGTCGTCGTCGCCGTCGTTCACAGCCCACACATGCAAGGGGGTGTCCCTTTCGTCCGGAGTCCCGCGCAGGGCGCGCAGGACCGGAGAGGCGGCCGTGTTCGTGTCCCGCAGGCGTGTGCGGAGCAGATCACGTCGGGCCTTGTCGACTTCTGTCTCAAGACGGAACATGCGGCACACCATAAACGCGTCGGACAGTCAGTTCTGCAAATAACCTTCCGCTCCGGGCCCCCGTCCGTACCCTGATGAACAGCACCGGTGGGGGCCGGTGCCGATCAGGGGGCGAGACAGCCGGGTACGACGCCCGGGGTGGGGGTAGCGGTTACTGCACGGCGGCGGCCGTGCGGCTGCGGCGACCCGAACAGGCTGCTGCGGCAACGACGGACGGTCGGCGCGGCAGTTCCGGACACTCCGGCGTCGTACCCGCGCGGTGTCATCCTCCGGTGATGGGGTAGCCCCTGCTCTTCGGGAGCTCGGGGAAGGGGGTTTCGTGGTTCGCATCCGAGTCCTGGTCGTCGACGACCATCGCATCTTCGCGGAGTCACTCGCGGCGGCTCTGGCCGCCGAGCCCGATGTCGACGTGTCGGCGGCCGGCAGCGGTCCGGCCGCGCTGCGCAGCCTGGAGCGCGCGGTCGCCGAGGGGCGGCGCTTCGACGTGCTGCTCGTGGACGCCGATCTGGGCGGCAAGGTGCCGGGCGCCCGCCCGGCCGTACCCGTGCAGGAGGGCAACGAGGACGGGCTCGTCGACGGGATCTCCCTCGTCACGGGAGTGCGCTCGGCGCAGCCGAACGTACGGATCGTCGTGCTCGCCGAGAAGGACGATCCGCGGCGGGCCGCGCTCGCCCTTCAGGCCGGCGCCTCGGGGTGGGTCGCCAAGGACTGCTCGCTGTCCCGGCTGCTCACGGTCATCCGGGGCGTGCTGCGGGAGGAGACCCATCTGCCTCCCGCCCTGCTGACGGGCGTACTGCGGGAGCTCACCGCCGCCCGCAAGCACCGCACCGAGAGCGAGCAGCTCGTCGAGTCCCTCACTCCGCGTGAGCGGGAAGTGCTGCGGTGCATGGTGGCGGGTCTGGGGCGCAAGGCCGTCGCCGAGCGCCTGTACCTGTCGCCGCACACCGTGCGGACCCACATGCAGAACGTGCTCGGCAAGCTCGGCGTGCACTCCACTCTCGCTGCCGTCGCCCTCGCGCGGCGGGCCGGGGTCGGGCCCGTGGACCTAGCCGGGGATGTTGTCGAACGGGGCGGTCAGCTGGCGTAGCAGCCCCGCCAGGTCGCCGCGCTGGGCCCGGGACAGCTCCGCGAGGATCGCGCGCTCCTGATCCAGCAGGCCCGCCAGGGCCTGGTCCGCGCGGTCCCGGCCCTCGTCCGTCAGCCGGACCAGGACGCCTCGGCGGTCACTGGGGTCGGGGAGCCGCTCCACCAGGCCCTTCTTGGCCAGGCGGTCGATGCGGTTCGTCATCGTGCCCGAGGTGACCAGGGTCTGGGTGAGGAGCTGTCCCGGCGAGAGCTGGTACGGCGTGCCCGCACGGCGCAGCGCCGTCAGCACGTCGAACTCCCACGGCTCCAGGTTGTGCTCCGCGAACGCCAGCCGCCGGGCCCGGTCCAGATGGCGGGCCAGTCTGCTGACACGGCTGAGCACCTCGAGCGGTTCCACGTCGAGGTCCGGGCGCTCCCGGCGCCACGCTGCGACCAGCCGATCGACCTCGTCCTCCATGACGATCAGTGTAGTGGTTGTGTCGACGTAGAGTCTCTTGACGTCCAGTTTCTTGACATCGAGGTAGATGCTCGATCACGCTGGGTGTGCGTCCCGTACGGTCACCGCCAGGACACCAGGAGGACCCATGCCCGCAGCCGCCCCCACCTGGGACCCCGCCCAGTACCTCCGGCACGCCGGTCACCGCGCGCGCCCCTTCGCCGATCTCCTCGCCCGCCTCCCCGACCCGCCCACCCGGCCGCCCGAGGGCCGTCCCCGCATCGCCGACCTCGGCTGCGGCCCCGGCAACGTCACCGCACTGCTCGCCGCCCGCTGGCCCACCGCCCTGATCACCGGCTACGACAACTCGCCCGAGATGCTCGACAAGGCCCACGTCGACCACGAGGGGCCGACCGCGGGCGGCGGGCGCCTCGACTTCGCCCACGCCGACGTGCGGATGTGGACGCCGGAGGAGCCGTTCGACCTGATCGTCAGCAACGCCACGTTGCAGTGGGTGCCCGGGCACGCCGAACGGTTCGCCGACTGGACGGCCGGTCTGAAACCCGGCGGCACCCTCGCCTTCCAGGTGCCGGGCAACTTCGACGCCCCCAGCCACCGGCTCATGCGCGACCTCGCCGCCTCCCCGCGCCGGCGCGACCGGCTCGACGGTGTCCTGCGCCACGCCGACGCCGTCCTCGATCCCGAGGCCTATCTGGAGCGGCTGACGTCCCTCGGCTGCGCGGCCGACGTGTGGGAGACGACGTACATCCACCTGCTCCAGGGCGAGGACCCGGTGCTCGACTGGGTGAAGGGGACCGGCCTGCGGCCCGTGCTGACCGCCCTCGCCGACGAGCCCGAGGCGCGGGAGGAGTTCGTCGCCGAGTACCGGGCGGCCCTGCGCGAGGCGTATCCGGCCGGCCCGCACGGCACACCGTTCCCGTTCCGCCGGGTCTTCGCCGTCGCCCGCAAGCCGGGCTGACGCGCACCACCCCCGCGCTCACGCAGGCGGGGTGGTGCGACAACACAAGGGAGGGTCAGGCCTTGCGGCGTCCTATCAGGTGCGGCTTGGCCTCTATCCCGTCCAGGCCGTGCCACGCCAGGTTCACCAGGTGCGCGGCCACCTCGGCCTTCTTCGGCCTGCGCACGTCCAGCCACCACTGGCCGGTCAGGGCGACCATGCCGACCAGTGCCTGGGCGTACAGCGGCGCCAGCTTGGGGTCGAAGCCGCGGCTCTTGAACTCGCGGCCCAGGATGTCCTCCACCTGGGTGGCGATGTCCGAGATCAGCGAGGCGAAGGTACCCGTCGACTGGGGGATGGGAGAGTCCCGGACCAGGATGCGGAACCCGTCCGTGTACTCCTCGATGTAGTCCAGCAGGGCGAAAGCCGCCTGTTCGCACAGTTCGCGGGGGTGACCGGCCGTGAGCGAGCTGGTCACCATGTCCAGCAGGCGCCGCATCTCCCGGTCCACGACGACCGCGTACAGCCCTTCCTTGCCGCCGAAGTGCTCGTACACCACCGGCTTCGAGACCCCGGCCTTCGCCGCGATCTCCTCCACCGACGTGCCCTCGAACCCCTTCGCCGCGAAGAGCGTGCGACCGATCTCCAGCAACTGCTGACGGCGCTCGGCACCGGTCATCCGGGTGCGACGCGCTCGCCGCGGCTTGTCATTGCCTGGGGTGCTGCTCGAGTCGGTCGCCACAGCGACCATCATGCCGCCTCGACGGGCTCCTTCCCGCGCGGGGAGCCGCCTTCCCCGGTGTTACGGCGCGAATCGATACGGGAGCGTGACGGCCAGCGCACGTCGTACGCCCAGCCCGCCCTCTCGAACCAGCGGATCAGCCGGGCGGACGAGTCCAGCTGGCCGCGCATCACGCCGTGCCGCGCCGAGGTCGGGTCGGCGTGGTGCAGGTTGTGCCAGGACTCGCCGCACGACAGGACCGCCAGCCACCACACGTTGCCCGAACGGTCGCGCGACTTGAAGGGCCGCTTGCCCACCGCGTGGCAGATCGAGTTGATCGACCAGGTCACGTGGTGCAGCAGGGCCACCCGGACGAGCGAACCCCAGAAGAACCCGGTGAACGCGCCCCACCAGGACATCGTGACCAGACCGCCGATCAGCGGCGGCAGCGCCAGTGACAGCACCGTCCACCAGACGAACTGACGGGAGATGGCGCGGAGCGTCTTGTCCTTGATCAGATCCGGCGCGTACTTCTCCTGCGACGTCTGCTCCTCATCGAACATCCATCCGATGTGCGCCCACCACAGGCCCTTCATCAGTGCCGGAAGGGTCTCCCCGAACCGCCACGGCGAGTGCGGGTCACCTTCCGCGTCGGAGAACTTGTGGTGCTTGCGGTGATCGGCCACCCAGCGCACCAGCGGACCCTCGACCGCCATCGACCCCGCGATCGCCAACGCGATCTTCAGCGGCCGCTTGGCCTTGAAGGACCCGTGGGTGAAGTGACGGTGGAAGCCGATCGTGATGCCGTGGCACCCCAGGTAGTAGAAGAAGACCAGCAGACCCAGGTCCAGCCAGCTCACCCCCCAGCCCCACGCCAGCGGAACCGCCGCCAGCAGGGCGACGAACGGGACGGTGATGAAGAGGAGCAGGGCGATCTGCTCGATGGACCGCTTCTTCTCGCCGCCCAGCGTGGCGGATGCGGCGTCGGTGGCCTGACCGGGCGCCTCTGCGGCGGTGTCGATCACGTCGGAGCTACTGGTCATACGCGTCCCCTGGGGGGTATGTGGACGAAGAGGGAGTGGCCGGGGCACGCGAACCGTGACGTGCTTCCTACGGGTCCGTAACCTACGGCATCGTAAGTATGGCAGTGCGTCGCCCGGCGGCAAGAGCCCAAGAACCTGCGCGTCCCGGCCGACACCTATCCTGGAGTCGGTCGGACAGCGCGGTCCGCTCTGATTTCCTCCCGGATGTCCGGACCGTATGCGGCGCCCCGCCGCGCGAGACGCCGTCCGGGTTCCCCTCCCAGACGAGCTTCAACACTGCAAGGAGCCGCACCTGTGAGCAGTGCCGACGACCAGACCACGACGACGAGCAGCGAGCTGCGTGCCGACATCCGCCGCTTGGGCGACCTCCTCGGCGAGACCCTCGTCCGCCAGGAGGGCCCCGAGCTGCTGGAACTCGTCGAAAAGGTCCGCCGCCTCACCCGAGAGGACGGCGAGGCCGCCGCCGAGCTGCTGCGCGGCACCGAACTCGACACCGCGGCCAAGCTGGTCCGCGCCTTCTCCACCTACTTCCACCTCGCCAACGTCACCGAGCAGGTCCACCGCGGCCGCGAGCTGCGCGCCCGCCGCGCCGCCGAGGGCGGACTCCTCGCCCGTACGGCCGACCGGCTCAAGGACGCCGACCCCGAACACCTGCGCGAGACGGTCCGCAACCTCAACGTCCGCCCCGTCTTCACGGCCCACCCCACCGAGGCCGCCCGCCGCTCCGTCCTCAACAAGCTCCGGCGCATCGCCGCGCTCCTGGAGACCCCGGTCATCGAATCCGACCGGCGCCGCCTGGACACCCGCCTCGCCGAGAACATCGACCTCGTCTGGCAGACCGACGAACTGCGCGTGGTGCGCCCCGAACCCGCCGACGAGGCCCGCAACGCCATCTACTACCTCGACGAGCTGCACGCGGGCGCCGTCGGCGACGTCCTGGAAGACCTCACCGCCGAGCTGGAGCGCGCCGGCGTCAAGCTCCCCGACGACACCCGACCCCTCACCTTCGGCACCTGGATCGGCGGCGACCGCGACGGCAACCCCAACGTCACCCCCCAGGTGACCTGGGACGTCCTGATCCTCCAGCACGAACACGGCATCAACGACGCCCTGGAGACCATCGACGAGCTCCGCGGCTTCCTCTCCAACTCCATCCGCTACGCCGGTGCCACCGAGGAACTGCTGACCTCCCTCCAGGCCGACCTGGAGAACCTCCCCGAGATCAGCCCCCGCTACAAGCGCCTCAACGCCGAAGAGCCCTACCGGCTCAAGGCCACCTGCATCCGGCAGAAGCTGGAGAACACCAAGAAGCGCCTCGCCAAGGGCACCGCCCACCGCGAGGGCCGCGACTACCTCGGCACCAGCGAACTCCTCGACGACCTGCGGATCATCCAGCGCTCCCTGCGCGAGCACCGCGGCGGCCTCTTCGCCGACGGCCGCCTCGCCCGCACCATCCGCACCCTCGCCGCCTTCGGCCTCCAGCTCGCCACCATGGACGTCCGCGAACACGCCGACGCCCACCACCACGCCCTCGGCCAGCTCTTCGACCGGCTCGGCGAGGAATCCTGGCGCTACGCCGACATGCCCCGCGACTACCGCGCCAAGCTCCTCGCCAAGGAGCTCAGGTCCCGCAGGCCGCTCGCGCCCACCCCGGCCCCCGTCGACGCACCCGGCGAGAAGACCTTCGGCGTCTTCGGCACCGTCAAGCGCGCCCTGGAGGTCTTCGGACCCGAGGTCATCGAGTCCTACATCATCTCCATGTGCCAGGGCGCCGACGACGTCTTCGCCGCCGCCGTCCTCGCCCGCGAAGCCGGCCTCATCGACCTGCACGCCGGCTGGGCCAAGATCGGCATCGTCCCGCTGCTGGAGACCACGGACGAACTCAAGGCCGCCGACACCATCCTCGAAGACATGCTCTCCGACCCCTCCTACCGGCGCCTCGTCGCCCTGCGCGGGGACGTCCAGGAGGTCATGCTCGGCTACTCCGACTCCTCCAAGTTCGGCGGCATCACCACCAGCCAGTGGGAGATCCACCGCGCCCAGCGCCGCCTGCGCGACGTCGCCCACCGCTACGGCGTACGCCTGCGCCTCTTCCACGGCCGCGGCGGCACCGTCGGCCGCGGCGGCGGCCCCACCCACGACGCCATCCTCGCCCAGCCCTGGGGCACCCTGGAGGGCGAGATCAAGGTCACCGAGCAGGGCGAGGTCATCTCCGACAAGTACCTCATCCCCTCCCTGGCCCGGGAAAACCTGGAGCTGACCGTCGCGGCCACCCTCCAGGCGTCCGCCCTGCACACCGCACCCCGCCAGTCCGACGAGGCCCTCGCCCGCTGGGACGCCGCGATGGACGTCGTCTCCGACGCCGCCCACGCCGCCTACCGCCGCCTCGTCGAGGACCCCGACCTGCCGACGTACTTCCTCGCGTCGACACCGGTGGACCAGCTCGCCGACCTGCACCTGGGCTCCCGGCCCTCCCGCCGCCCCGGCTCCGGCGTCTCGCTCGACGGCCTGCGCGCCATCCCCTGGGTCTTCGGCTGGACCCAGTCCCGGCAGATCGTCCCCGGCTGGTTCGGCGTCGGATCCGGCCTCAAGGCCCTGCGCGAGGCCGGCCTCGACACCGTCCTCGACGAGATGCACCAGCAGTGGCACTTCTTCCGCAACTTCATCTCCAACGTCGAGATGACCCTGGCCAAGACCGACCTGCGGATCGCCCAGCACTACGTCGACACCCTCGTCCCCGACGAGCTCAAGCACGTCTTCGACACCATCAAGGCCGAACACGAACTGACCATCCGCGAGGTCCTGCGCGTCACCGGCGAAACCGAACTCCTCGACGCCGCACCCGTACTGAAGCAGACCTTCACCATCCGCGACGCCTACCTCGACCCCATCTCCTACCTCCAGGTCGCCCTGCTCAAGCGGCAGCGCGACGCGGCCGCCGCCGGCGAACAGCCCGACCCGCTCCTCGCCCGTGCCCTGCTCCTCACCGTCAACGGCGTGGCGGCCGGCCTGCGCAACACCGGCTGAACCGGCCCCGCACACGACCGTGCCCCCGAACCTCGCACAGGTTCGGGGGCACGCTCATGCCGTACGTCAGCCGCGGCCGGCCCGCCGGCGCCGGACCACCAGGAAACCGCCCGCCGCCAGCAGCGCCGCCGCGACACCCGACAGCACACCCACCGGGGCCCCATTGCCCGTCTCGGCGAGGTCACCGTCCGTACCACCCTGCGGAGACGGTGACGCGGACGCCGGCACACCCCCGCCCACCGACGAACTCGGCGACGCCGACCCACCCGGCTCACCCGACGGCGCCTCGGACGCCCCCGGCGAGGACGACGGCGAAGCCGACCCGGACGGCGTCGCACCACCCGGCTCCTGCTCGTCCTCACAGTCCGTCCAGAACACCTTGTGCTTGGCCGAACCCTTCTCGCCCTCGAAGGTCCAGAACAGCTTGTAGTGCCCGTCGGGCAGCGACAGGTCCGCACTGCGGCCGTGCCCCTCGGCGTCCAGCGTCAGCGCACCGGACTTCACCGTCTCCCCCTTGTTCTCGCTCGGAGGGATCGCATCGATGCGCCAGTCGACCTCCTGACCACCGTCGAAACCGAAGGCATCCAGGTAGAACGTGCACACGTGCGGCTCGTTACGGCGCAGCTCCTCACCCGTCGAGGCGTCATGGATCTTCACCGTCCCGTTGTCACCGGGAGGACTGGCCTGAGCGGCCGGAGCGAGCACGAGGACCGCGGAAGCAGCGGCGCACACAGCGCCGAGACGAGAGAGGGTTCGCATGGGGAGGTAGTCCATCTTCGAGAAGTGACCGGGAAGATGTGGAGGGGGCGGCTCAGCTTCCAGCGTCGTCCGCCGACACGTCAATCACGAACACACAACGCTCGTCCCTCCACAGAAGGAGAGAACGCCCCAACCCCTCAGACGGTCACGAACGCCGCCGTCAACAACGCCACCCCCGACAACGCCAGCACCCACGCCGCCCGCGTCCGCAACAGACCACCCGCCACCACGACGGACGCCAGCAACAGCGCACCACCCAGCGGCACCCACGCGTGCAACACCCCCGCCGGGCCCGAACGCACCGCTTCGCCACCGCCCGGCTTCACGACCACCGTGTAGGTCCGGCCGCTCTCCACCGCGACCGACTTCTCCAGCACCACCCGCGACCGCGGCTGCGCACCCGCCGACGACGGCGTGAACCGCCCCCAGCACGCATCGGACCCGCACCGCGCCACCTCGACCGTGCCCCGCTCCCGGCCCTTCGTCAGCATCACGTGCTGCGCCGTACCCCACGACGCCCACACACCCGCGATCAGGATCAGCACCGCCACCGCACCCATCGCCGCGAACCGCCCGAACCGCAACACGACGGCCGAAGCCGGAGACGAAGGGGTGGCATGGGCAGGCATGGCCGGGATCATTGGCCATGCCTGAACGACCCGTCAACCTCGCCGGGGGACAAGTCAGGAGTTGTACGTGCTTTGCGCCCGCTCCAACCCCTCGATCACCAGACACTCCACCGCGTCCGCAGCGCGGTCCACGAAGTAGTCCAGCTCCTTGCGCTCCGCCGACGAGAAGTCCTTCAGCACGAAATCCGCCACCGGCATCCGCCCCGGCGGCCGCCCGATCCCGAACCGCACCCGGTGATAATCCGCCCCGAACGCCTTCGTCATCGACTTCAACCCGTTGTGCCCGTTGTCGCCACCACCGAGCTTCAGCCGCAGCACCCCGTAATCGATGTCCAACTCATCATGAATCGCCACCACATGAGCCACCGGCACCTTGTAGAAATCCCGCAGCGCGTTCACCGGCCCACCCGACAGATTCATGAACGACATCGGCTTCGCCAGCACCACCCGCCGGTTCAACGGCCCCGGCGGCCCGATCCGGCCCTCCACGACCTGCGCCTGCGCCCGCCCGGCCCGCTTGAACCTCCCCCCGACCCGGTCCGCCAGCAGATCGGCCACCATGAAACCCACGTTGTGCCGGTTCCCCGCGTACTCCGGCCCCGGATTGCCCAGCCCCACGATCAACCAGGGAGCGGCGGCATCGGTCGTCACGTCCATGTCTCCTTCATACGCGTCGGCCGCTGCCCCGCACGGGAACAGCGGCCGACGAAACGACGACGCAGAGGATCAGGCCTCGGCGGCCTCTTCCTCAGCGGCCTCCTCGCCCTCCGGGGCCTCCTCGGCCTGCGCGGCCAGCACCTGAAGGACGACGGCGTCCTCCTCGACGTTCAGCTTCGTGCCCTTCGGCAGCTTGATGTCCTTCGCCAGGATGGAGTCACCCGCCGCCAGACCCTCGACGGAGACGGTCACCGACTCCGGGATGTGGGTCGCCTCGGCCTCGACCGGCAGCGCGTTCAGCACGTGCTCCAGCAGGAAGCCACCCGGGGCCAGCTCGCCCTCGGTGTGCACCGGGATCTCGACGGTGACCTGCTCGCCACGCTTCACCAGCAGCAGGTCCACGTGCTCCAGGAAGCCCTTCAGCGGGTCACGCTGCACCGACTTCGGAATCGCCAGCTCGTTCGACTTGCCGTCGATGTCCAGCGCGATCAGCACGTTCGGCGTACGCAGCGCCATCAGCAGGTCGTGACCCGGCAGCGTCAGGTGGATCGGGTCCGAACCGTGCCCGTACAGGACACCCGGAACCTTGTCTTCACGACGGATACGGCGCGCGGCACCCTTGCCGAACTCGGTGCGCGTCGCGGCGGAGATCTTCACCTCGGACATAGTCACTCCTCGAAGTCAGAAACGGACGTGGTCACCCGGCCACGAACGGCCTGCTACGAAGAGCGCGTCGATAACGGACCACCGCATCCCCAAACGGGAACGGCCTCCCTCGCCGAGCAACTTCAGCAGTCTACTCGGAAGGGGAGGCCGCACCCAAAAGGATCTACGCAAGCACCACCACAGGCGCCTACTGCTCGTCGAACAGGCTCGTCACCGAACCGTCCTCGAACACCTCACGCACCGCACTCGCGATCGTCGGCGCGATCGACAGCACCGAGATCTTCTCCAGATCCCGGCTCAGCTCACCCGGCGTCGGCAGCGTGTCCGTGAACACGAACTCACTCACCCGCGAGTTCTTCAGCCGGTCCGCAGCCGGACCCGACAGCACACCGTGCGTCGCCGTCACGATCACGTCCTCCGCACCATGCGCGAACAACGCGTCCGCCGCGGCACAGATCGTCCCACCCGTGTCGATCATGTCGTCCACCAGGACACACACGCGACCCTTCACCTCACCCACGACCTCGTGGACGGTGACCTGATTCGCCACATCCTTGTCACGCCGCTTGTGCACGATCGCCAGCGGCGCACCCAGCCGGTCACACCAGCGGTCCGCGACCCGCACCCGGCCCGCGTCCGGCGACACGACCGTCAGCTTCTCCCGGTCCACCTTCCGGCCCACGTAGTCCGCCAGCAGCGGCAGCGCGAACAGGTGATCCACCGGACCGTCGAAGAAACCCTGGATCTGGTCCGTGTGCAGATCCACGGTCAGGATCCGGTCCGCACCCGCGGTCTTCATCATGTCCGCGATCAGACGCGCCGAAATCGGTTCACGCCCACGGTGCTTCTTGTCCTGCCGCGCGTAACCGTAGAACGGCACGATGACCGTGATGGAACGGGCCGACGCACGCTTCAACGCATCGATCATGATCAACTGCTCCATGATCCACTTGTTGATCGGAGCCGTGTGGCTCTGAATCAGGAAACAGTCGGCACCACGCGCCGACTCCTGATAACGCACATAGATCTCACCATTGGCGAAGTCGAAGGCCTTCGTCGGGACGACCCCGACACCCAGCTGTTGGGCGACCTCCTCCGCAAGCTCGGGGTGGGCGCGGCCGGAGAAGAACATCAACTTCTTCTCGCCGGTCGTCTTGATCCCGGTCACAGCACTGTCTCCTCAGAGGTGTCGCAGCTGGGTGGCGAGAGACCTCGCAGCCGGCTTGCCGGAGGCCGTCTCAGCTGGTGGGGGTGCGGGTGTGCACTTATCACCGTACGCCGTGTTTGAGGCATCGGTTTCCGGTCAGCCCTCGCCGGCCGACTCCCGGGAAGCCGCCTCCGCCGCCTTCGCGGCAGCGCTCCCCGGACGCTTACGAGCCACCCAACCCTCGATATTCCGCTGCTGACCACGGGCCACGGCCAGCGAACCGGGCGGCACATCCTTCGTGATCACCGACCCCGCAGCGGTGTACGCACCGTCCCCCACCGTGACAGGCGCCACAAACATGTTGTCCGAACCCGTCCGGCAGTGCGAACCGATCGTCGTGTGGTGCTTGTCCTGCCCGTCATAGTTCACGAACACGCTCGCCGCACCGATGTTGGTCTGCTCACCGATCGTCGCGTCACCCACGTACGACAGGTGCGGCACCTTCGTACCCTCCCCGATCGACGCGTTCTTCGTCTCCACGTACGTACCGATCTTGCCCTTCGCGCCCAGCCGCGTCCCCGGACGCAGATACGCGTACGGCCCCACGGTCGCCTGCGGGCCGACCTCGGCGCCCATGGCCACGGTGTTGTCGACCCGCGCACCCGCACCCACACGGGTGTCCGTCAGCCGCGAGTTGGGCCCGACCTCCGCGCCCTCGCCGAGATGCGTCGCGCCGAGCAACTGGGTGCCCGGGTGAACGACGGCGTCCTGCTCGAACGTGACGGTGACGTCCACGAACGTCGTCGCGGGATCGATGACGGTCACACCGGCGAGCATCGCCTCGGTCAGCAACCGGTCGTTGAGGATCCGCCGGGCCTCCGAGAGCTGCACACGATTGTTGATCCCGGCGATCTCACGATGATCACCGGCCACCGACGCCCCCACCCGGTGCCCCGCCTCACGCAGGATCCCGAGCACATCGGTCAGGTACTCCTCGCCCTGGCTGTTGTCCGTCCGCACCTTCTTCAGCGCGTCGGCGAGCAGCGGGCCGTCGAAGGCGAACACACCCGAGTTGATCTCACGGATCGACCGCTGCGCGTCGGTGGCGTCCTTGTGCTCCACGATGGCCGTGACGGCACCGGTGGCCTCGTCCCGGACGATCCGCCCGTACCCCGTCGCGTCCGGCACCTCGGCGGTCAGCACGGTGACCGCGTTGCCGTCGGCGGAGTGGGTGTCGGCGAGGGCCCGCAGGGTGGCGCCGGTCAGCAGGGGAGTGTCCCCGCACACGACCACGACGGTCCCGTCGACGGACCCGCCGAGCTCCTCCAGGCCCATCCGCACGGCGTGCCCGGTGCCGTTCTGCTCGGCCTGCACGGCGGTACGGACGTCGGGGGCGATCTCGCCGAGGTGGGCGGTGACCTTCTCACGGGCGTGGCCGACCACGACGACCAGGTGCTCGGGCTGGAGCTCGCCGGCGGAGGCGAGCACATGACCCACGAGACTGCGGCCGCAGAGCTCGTGCAGGACCTTGGGTGTGGCCGACTTCATACGGGTGCCCTCACCCGCTGCGAGAACGACGACGGCTGCCGGGCGGTTGGCGCTCACGGGATGCCCTTCGGCTGTGGATGGGGTGGGGTGACATCCGCAGGATACCGGGGGGTTTTGTGGGGGGCATGGGTGCGGGTCCTGACCGAGGGGTGATCGGCCAGGACCCGAACTGAGGTGAGCGGTTCTGTGGGCTCCCCCGCAAGGATTCGAACCTTGTCCTGCTGGTACCAAAAACCAGTGTGCTGCCAGTTACACCACGGGGGACAGCGCCTCAGACCTTACCGGAGACGTGCTTCGGCATGGGCAACGATGCCGCTCCACCAGCCCTCGATGCGGTTGTACAGCTCGGCACTTCGGGCCACGGCGACGACCAGGCACCCGTGGTAGTCGTCACCGGTGTTCTTGCGGACCGTCTTTGGGTTGTGCTTCTTGAGGGTCGGCTTGGCGAAGGCTGACGCTTCGGCGCCCGCGATGTCGGCCCAATGGCGATGGGCTGCGTCCACATCCGCCGATTCGTGGATGAGTACCCGGAAGCGCAGGCGCTCCCGGCTCACCCCGAGCAGGTCCAGCCAGGCCAGGTAGACCCGGATCACGCCGGGATCACTGTTGACGAAGATGGCTCGCTCGCGCCTGTCGTAGGGCTTGCTCTTGGAACCCTCGGCCCAGTACAGCGCGACTCCCGTCAGAAACAGCTCCCGATCCGTGAGCGTGCCTGCTTCCTGCCGTGCGCTCTCCCTGGTTCGTCGGCGCTCCTCGTCCTGTGTGGCACGGAGGCGTGCGAGGCCCGCCTGCATCAGCGCGCGTTGCTCCTCCGGCGTGTAACGGGGCTCCGGCTTCGGCAGATCCCGCACCCAAAGCGACACCGAACTCCTCGAACACCCCAGCTCCACTTCGATCTGGTCGTAGGTCCACCCCTGGAGTCGCAGCTCCCTCGCCTTCTCCCTCAGGTCGTCCTTCGCCCGGGGACGCTTCGTCCAGGCCGGGGGCGGTTCTCCCTTCACCAGCTGGTTGAGGATGTCGTTGTTGTAGATCTTCAGCTCGTCGCGGATCTGGCGGAGGCTGAGGCCCTGTCGGCGTAGCGCCACCGCCCTCTCCCGCAGTCCTTCGAAGTCCGCGTACTTGCCGGGTGCATGTGTCATACGCATACCGTCCGGGCGGAATGACGGGTTCCATGGTCGAACGGTGAGCGATTCAGCAGTTCGAGGGATATCGGGTGGTTTCGCAGCCGAACGGTCACCCTGTGTGGTGTAGGCCAGTCCGGGAAACTCACCGGAAAACCGGCGGTGGCCGCCCGTAGGCTGGGAGGCATGACCGCGACGGGGGAAGAGCATGTGACGGCCCGGGGAGGGCCTTGGTGGTGGGCCAGGCGGCGTAGTGCCGTGTTCGATGTGAGCCTGGCGGTGGTGTCCGCGCTGGAGTGTGCGCTGGAGGGGATTCCGTTCGCGCGGGACGCGGGGATCCCGGTGGCGGCGGGGGTCGTGTTCGGGTTGCTGGCTGGTTCCGTGCTGGTCGTGCGGCGGCGGTGGCCGATCGCGGTCGTGCTGGTGTCGATCGCCATCACGCCCGCCGAGATGGGCTTCCTGATGGGCGTCGTCGGTCTGTACACGCTGGCAGCGGCCGAGCTGCCCCGGCGGATCATCGCGTCGCTGGCGGGGATGTCGCTGGTGGGGACGCTGATCGTGACGTTCGTGAAGACGCGGCAGGACATGTCGCGGGGGGACCTGGACATAGGGGACTGGTTCGTGCCCTTCGCGGCGATCACGATGTCGCTGGGCTTCACGGCGCCTCCGGTGCTGCTCGGGCTGTACGTGGGGGCGCGGCGGCGGTTGATGGAGAGCTTGCGGGAGCGGGCGGACAGCTTGGAGCGGGAGCTTCAGTTGCTCGCGGAGCGGGCGGAGGAGCGGGCGGAGTGGGCCCGGAACGAGGAGCGGACGCGGATCGCGCGGGAGATGCACGACGTGGTCGCGCATCGGGTGAGTCTGATGGTGGTGCATGCCGCCGCGCTTCAGGCCGTTGCCCGGAAGGATCCGGAGAAGGCCGTCCGGAATGCCGCGCTGGTGGGGGACATGGGGCGGCAGGCGCTGACGGAGCTGCGGGAGATGCTCGGGGTGCTGCGCAGTGGCGGGGAGGGGCGGCGGGAGTCTGCCGCGTCGGTGCCGTTGGTGGCGGTGGGGGTGGCTGCCGCGGCGGCGGCTTCGCGGGCGGCGGATGACGAGGGGCCGTCTCTGGCGGAGATCGAGGAGCTGGTGGGGCAGTCGGCTGCCGCGGGGATGGTGGTGGCGCTGTCGGTGGAGGGGGATGTCCGGTCGTATGCGCCGTTGGTGGAGCAGACGGCGTATCGGGTGGTGCAGGAGGCGTTGACGAACGTCCACAAGCACGCGGCCGGGGCGAAGACGTATGTGCGGTTGGCGCATCGGGTGTCGGAGATCGCGATGCAGGTGGAGAACGAGCCGCCGGAGGAGGCGGCGTCGTCGGCGCGGTTGCCGTCGGGGGGGAACGGTCTGGTGGGGATGAAGGAGCGGGTGTCGGCGCTGGGTGGGGTGTTCGTGTCGGGGCCGACGGATGCGGGGGGTTTCCGGGTGTCGGCGGTGATTCCGGCGTCGTAGCCCGATCTGGGCGGGGCTCGGTCAGGTTGTGGTGAGGCGGGCGGGTTCGGCGCCGGTGATGAGGGTGGCCAGGGCGTGGTCGATGTCGGGGCCGAGGTACCAGTCGCCGGTGTGGTCGAGGGTGTAGGCGCGGCCGTCGGTGTCGATGGCGAGGAGGGCCTGGCTGTCGGTTTCGGTGCCGAGGGGGCAGACGTCGGTGCCGAGGGCGCGGCCGAGGTCGGCGAGGGTGCGGGCCATGTGGAGGCCGTGCAGCGGGTCGAGGTGGAGGTTGGCGGGGGCGACTTGGCGGCCGGGGCCGGTGGGGGTGATGTGGAGTCCGCCGAATTCGGCCCAGGCCTCGACGGCGGCGGGGAAGACGGTGTGGCGGTGGCCTGCGGGTGAGGCGTGGTCGCGCAGGGTGTCGGCCCAGATTTCGGCTTGTTTGATGTCCCAGCGTCCGGGTTGCCAGCCGGCGGCGCGCAGCGCGGCGTCGACGGGTACGGCGAAGCGGGTGGTGGAGGTGCGGTCGGTGTGCATCTGCCCTTCGTCTCGTCGAGGTCTTGGGGCGCGCGTGGGGGTGCGCCGTGCTGCGTGGTGCGGGGGTGGGGGGGGGTGGGCGTCAGCCGTTCTGGGACGCCGGGTCGACTATGCGGACCCCGAAGTGGGCGCTGAGCGCGGTGCAGGCGCGGCAGGGGGTGGCGAAGCTGCCGTGGAGGGGGTCGCCGTCCTCGCGGATGCGTCGGGCGGTGAGTTTGGCCTGCTTGAGGGCTTTGCGTGCCTCGCCGTTGGTCATGGGTTTGCGCGCGGCGCGTTTGCTGCGGGCGGTGTCGGCGGCGGCGATGTGGCGGGAGATGAGGATGGTTTCGGCGCAGCGGCCGGTGAAGCGGTCGCGTTGGGCGCTGGTGAGGGTGTCGAGGAAGTCCTGGACGAGGGGGTGCAGGGCGGGGGGTGTGTCGCCGCGGGCTGCGGTGCCGGTGAGGGTGGCGCCGCGGACGGAGAGGGCGGCGGCGACGGTGGGGAGGATGCCGTCGCGGCGGTGCCGCAGGGCGGGGGTGTGGGCTGATGCGGTGGTGCTCCAGCCGATGCGGGGGTCGCCGCCCAGGGGGTCGGCGGTCCGTGGGTCGCCGGCCAGGGGGCCGGTGTCGCGGGTTGCGCCTCTGGGGTCGCTGTTTCGTGGGTCGGCTGGCCGGCCGGTGTGTGGTCCCGTCTGCGTGGCGTTCATGATCGTCTTCCCCTCCGTGCATCCCCCCGGGGGTCACAGACTGCCAAATGCCGTGGCTGGTGCGGAAGCTGGGGCGCGGCGACACGCCCGGAGCGGGGTGTGCCGTCACGGTGGGGTGACGGCTGGTCACGGAAGCGGAGGGGGCGCTGACCGGTGCCGGTGACCGGTGTCGTCGTACCGCATAGGCTGTCGGCACCGCGGGCGATGCGGTGATCCGTTCGGGGTTCGATGCAGTGAACCGGAGGGTGATCCGCGGGGTCGGGGTGTGCAGTGAGGTGCGGTGAAGTGCGCCGAGGTGCAGTGGAGTCGAGAAACAAGACGTGACAGTCGATACGGGTCGTAGTGCGCCAAGGGTGGTCAATACGGGTCGTACAGAGTGCCGCAGGGGGCAACCGCCATGACGACAGGTCGGCTCGGGCAGCAAGCCGCGCCGCCGAACGCGGCCTACGCCGGGCAGGTCGTGCATTTCCCGGATCCGGTCCGGGCGGCCCGTCACCCGAGAGGGGTACGGGTCGACGAGCATGGTTACCCCGACTTCTCGGCTTACGCGCGCGCGGCCGCGGAGATCGCGGAGCCGCCGGAGGGTTTCGGTGTCGACGAGTTGCGGCTGACGGACTACGTGTCGGCGAACACGGCGTTGTCGGCGTCGGGGCACGAGCTGTGGGACACGGTGCCGGCGGTGGCGACGCCGCACGGCTGGACGTGGCACCACGTCGTGGGGTCGCGGCGGCTGGAGCTGGTGCCGGTCGAGGTGAAGGCGCTGCTGCGGCATCACGGGGGTGTGGCGACGTCGGGTGTCGACCACTCCAAGCGGGGGACGCGGCCGTTGCAGGAGACGCGTCCGGCGCATTTCGGGCTGCCGAAGTCGGGCGTGGCGGTGACGGAGTCGCAGGTGCAGGGCGTCGAGGAGGACCTGGGCTACCGGCTGCCGGGGGCGTACCGGTCGTTCCTGAAGGCGGCGGGCGGCTGTGCGCCGGTGGGTGCCGCGCTGGACGCGGAGCTGGGGCTGCTCGTGGACCAGCCGTTCTTCACGGTGCGGGACGAGGCGGCGGTCAATGACCTGGTGTACGTCAACAAGTGTCTGCGTGACCATCTGACCAAGGACTATCTGGGGGTCGCCTTCGTCCAGGGCGGGCTGCTGGCCGTGAAGGTGAAGGGCGAGCGCATCGGGTCCGTGTGGTTCTGCGCGTACGACGACGTGCGGGATGTGGATCCCTCGGTTCCGCCGGCGGAGCGGGTGGAGCGGCTGCTGCTGCCGTGCGGGGACGACTTCGATGTCTTCCTGTCGCGGCTGGCCGGCAACCCGCCGGAGTTGGAGACGGTGGCGAACCTGATGGTGGACGGCGGGTTCGCACGTGTGGTGGCGGTGGGCGCGGCGTCGTCCTCGGCCGTGGGGGAGTGAGGTCGGCGATGGTGACCTTCGCGCAGGCGCAGGAGCGCGCGGAAGAGTGGATCAACGGGGATCTCCCGGCGTACCAGCATCGTGAGGTGCGGGTGCGGGAGTTCGACCTCGGGTTCGTGGTGTGGGCCGAGGACCGGGCGGACGGGCCGCGGTCGGACGGCGGAGCGCAGCGGCTGGTGATCGCGCGGGACAGCGGTGAGGCGACGTTGTGGCCCGGGCTGCCGGTGGGTGAGGTGATCCGCCGGTACGAGGAGGAGTACGGCCGTCCGGACGCGGCGGAGGAGCCGGCACCGGCGCCTGCCGCGCGGGTGGATCTGAATCAGACGTCGTTTCTGCTGACTCCGCCGGAGTGGTTGCAGGATGCGGCGGACAAGCTGGGGATTCCGGATCGGCGGGGTGCGGGGGACGGTGACGCGGGTTCGGTTCCTGCGGCTCCTGCGTCTCCTTCGGTTCCTGCGTCTCCTTCGGTTCCTGCTTCTCCCGCGGCTTCCGGTGGTCATGCCGGTGGTCCGGTTTCTTCCGGTGGGTCGGCTTCCGATTCCGGGTCCGCCTCTGGCGCCTCGGCCGGGGGCGGTGCGACTCCCGCCCAGGGGGCTCCCGTCGCCCCGGGGAGCGGTACGGCGTGGCCGGCCGCCGGGGGGAGTGATCCGGAGGCGGGCGAGGGCTCGGCCGCCGGTCCGGGTGCTTCCGCCGCGCCGGGCGTGCCGGAGGGGGCGACGCCCTGGGCCGGTACGGACACCAACGGCGATGCCGGTGACGACCGTTCCGTACCGCTGCCCGCGACGGTCTTCGCGCCGCCGCTGAGCGAGACCGACGGTGCCACGCAGCCGCCCTCGTCGACGCCCGACGCGCACACGGCCCTGATGTCGGGCGGCAGTCAGCTTCCGCCGACCGCGGTGACGCCGGCGGTGGACGGTCCGGACGTTCCGGGCTCCGGCCCCGCGGGCGGCCCGGGTCACGGCTTTCCCCCGGGTCCGGCCGCCGCGCCCGGTGTACCGGGAACGCCGCCCGGCGGGGTGCCGCAGGGCAGTACGCCTCCGCCGGTGCCGCGCGGGCAGCCGTACGGCTATCCGCAGGGAGCGGGTGCCGGTGCTGCCGGTCCCGCCGGGCCGGGTGCGTCGGAGCGGCCGCTCGCGCCCAACGCCGGGGACATCGCCGACGCCGCGACCAGCAAGGCGGCTCCGCCGCCGGGGCGTGGGCGGGGCACGGGTCCGACCACGCCGCCTCCGCCGGGTGCTCCGGGTGCGCCGGGAGCGCGGCCGGGCAGCACGCCCCCGCCGCCGTCGGGGCCCGGGGCTCCGGGTACTCCGGCGGGCGGTTACGTGCCTACGCAGCTCGTGTCGGCGCTGGGTCCTGACGGGCCGGGAGGGCCGGGAGGGCCCGGTGCCCAGGGCCCCGGTGCGCCGGGCGGCCCGAGCGGCACGGGCAGTTCTGCGGGGGCCGGGTCTCCGCAGGGGCCGGGCACGCCGCCGCCTCCGCAGCAGCCGACGGGTGCTCCACGGGCGCCCGGCGCGCCGCAGCCGCCCGGTCCCCCCGGTGCGCCGCAGCCGCCCGGTGCCCCTGGTGGCACGCCTGCGGGGGGCGTCCACCATGCCGCCACGATGTTTGCCGACCCCGGCCGGTCGGGCCCGGGTGCGCCTCAGCCCCCGCAGCCGCCCGGTCCTCCGGGAGCGCCGGGCGCTCCTCACCCTCCCGGCGCGCCGCAGCCGCCCGGTGCCCCTGGTGCTCCGGGTGCTCCCGGCGTCCCGGGTCCCGTGCATCACGCGGAGACCATGCTGGCCACGCCTCCGGCGGGTGGCCCCGGCGTGCCTCCGCCGCCGCAGGCACCCGGTGCGCCGCCCGGTGCCCCGGGAGCACCTGGCGTGCCTGGTGGCCCGCCGCCCGTGCCGCACGGCGGGGTGCCGGGGGCGGTGCCTCCGGGTATGCCGCCCGGTGCGATGCCCCCGGGTGCCATGCCTCCGGGGGCGATGCCCCCGGGCGCGATGCCGCCGCCCGGTGGGCCCGCCCCCGGGCAGCCGCCGGCGTACGGCTATCCGCAGCAGCCCACCGGGCAGCCGACCGTGGGCCCCGGTTACCAGGCCGTGCTGCGCTACCGCGCGCAGGACGGTTCCGAGCAGCAGCTGATCCGGCGTTCGGCGCCGGGCACGCCGCACCCGGAGTGGCAGATCTTCCACGAGCTGCGGGCCATGAACGTGCCCCCGGACCAGGTGCTGGAGCTGCACACCGAGCTGGAGTCGTGCGAGCTGCCGGGCGCGTACTGCGCGCGGATGATCCGGGAGCAGTGGCCGCAGGCGCGCATCACGAGCATCGCGCCGTACGGCACCGACCACGCGAGCCGGCAGCAGGGCATGCAGCAGCTGCTGGCCCACCAGGGCGAGTTGCACCAGGTGGCGGACGGCCCGGCGCGTCCGGCTCCGGTGCGGGCGCCGCTGCCGCCGGTGCAGCCGGTGCCTCCGATCCCGCCGGAGGCCATCGGGCAGGAGCTGGGTGCCGCGTTCGGGCCGGGAGTGTTCCGGTTCGAACAGGCCGCCGTGTCACGGCAGGGCGTGCCGCCGGTGGTGGCGCACACGCTGGTGGCGGCCGGGCTGCCGATGGACATGGGCCCGTTCTTCTGGGCGCAGGCCCAGCCGGGGCGGCCCGTTCCGACGCTGGCGGAGCTGGCGGCCGAGCGCGGTGTGCAGCCGGCCTCGGACGCCGGTTCCTACCTGGTGATGGGCAGCGACTTCGGCAAGGCGATCTGCGTGCAGTACGGCACGGCGAACATCGTCGCCGTGCCGGTGGAGGCGGGGCCGGGCGGGGCGCCCGTGCCGCCGCAGTTCGTGAACACCGGGCTGCCGGAGTTCGCCCGCTGCCTGGCGCTGCTCGGGCGGATGTGGCGGCTGCGGTTCGGGCTGAACCAGGAGCAGGCGGGCCGCTGGACCGTCGACTTCCAGGCCCAGCTGGCCGCGCTCGACCCGGCGGCGCTGGGCTCGCCGGAGAGCTGGTGGTCGGTGCTGCTGGAGCAGATGTGGGACGGACTGCTGTGAGCCGTCGCCGCTGAGGTGCCGCAAGGAGCCGGGTCCGGTCGTTCGTACGACCGGGCCCGGCTCTTTCATGCCCGTGCCGGAACGTTCTTGGCGTCGGGCTGTCACATCTCCCTGCGCCGCTCCGTCAGTGCAGTGACAGCGACGCACGACGCACCGCCGACCCAGGAGGCAGAGATCATGCAGGCACGGATGACGAACCCGGCGTATGTCCTTTCCGGCGCGATGAAGGGCATCGGCACCCTCTTCCAGGCGATCGGGCAAAGCGGCCTGGCGCAGGACGTGGCGGAGATCGTCGGGCTGCGCGCCAGCCAGATCAACGGCTGCGGTGCCTGCGTGCACGGGCACGTGGCCAATCTCCGCAAGGCCGGGGTGAGCGAGGAGCGCATCGCGGCCGTCGCCGCCTGGCGGCACGCGCCCTTCTTCTCGGACGCCGAGCGCGCGGCTCTGAAGCTGACGGAGGCGATGACGCGGCTCTCCGACCTCTCGGGGGAGTCGGTATCGGACGCGCTGTGGGACGAGGTGGCCGACCACTTCGACGAGAAGGAGCTCTCCGCGCTGATCCTCACCGTCTCGGTCACGAACATGTTCAACCGCATCAACACGACCATCCAGGAGCCCGCGGGCGCCACCTGGGGCTGACGGCCGCCGCCCTTTCCCCCGCGGGCGCCGGGCGCCGGGCTCCGAGCGGAGTGTCGCGTTACGAACACTTCCGTCTGATCCACCAAGATGTGCGCTGAATCATCCCATTTCTGGCGCGACTTCACGTCGATGTGGTGGAGAGGGGTCCGGATGAGCAGCGCGACGGCGTCACCGCACGGCTTCACGGCCGTGCGGGGGCGCGGCTACCGTCCCGAGCAGGTCGACGAGTACGCCGGGGCCCTCTGCGCGGACCGGGACGCGGCCTGGGAGCGAGCAGCCCGCCTGACGGTGCTCGCCCGGCGGATGGACGAGGAACTGGCGCGGCTGCGCGAGGCCGTGGCCCGGCCGGCCCAGCAGAACTACGAGACGCTCGGCGACCGGGCACGCCGGCTCTTCGAACTCGGCGAGCAGGAGGCGGCGGCCGTACGGGAGGGGGCGCGGGAAGAGGCGCGCGAACTCGTGGACGGGGCGCGGGTGTCCGCAGCAGGCGTGCGCGAGTCCGCACGGACGCATGCCGGGAGCGTGCGCGCCGACGCCGACGAGCGTGCCCGGCAGCGGCTGCTCGGCGCGCACGCCGAGGCCGACGAGACCCTGGGCACGGCCCGGCGCGAGGCGCAGGAGGACCGGGGTGAGGCCCTGGCCGCCTTGCAGGAGATGCGGCAGCGCACCTCCGGGATGCTGGCCGAGCAGGACAAGGAACGTGCCGAGCGGTGGGCGCAGGCGGAGCGGGAGGAGGCCGCCCGCGAAGCGGCCCTCGACGCGCACCACGACGAGGCGGTGACGCGCGCCGAGGCGGAACTGGCGGAGGCCGAACAGGCCTTCGCCGACGCCGAGGACTCCGCCCGTGACCTGGAGGAAGAGGCGCACGCCCGTGCGGCGGAGCTGGTCGCCCGGGCGCGGGAGCACGTGGAGGCCGCGGAGGCGGAGACGGACCGTCTCCTGCGCGTGCACGCCGGGCAGCGGGACGACGCCCTCGCCCACATCGACCGCGTCCACGCCGGCCTGACGGCGTGGGCGGAACGAGCGGCGGAGTGACACTGCCCGCGGCCTGCCGCCCGTCACGAGTGCCGCCCCTTTCGGCTGTCCGTGCCGGGGGCGGCACTCGGCGTGCGTGTGTGCGGGCATGCGTGGCGGGCCGGCCTGCCCGCCCGGGGTTCCCGTCAGGTGTCCCTGCGTACCGCGCCCGCCAGGATCCAGCCCTCCACCGCCTCGTACTGGTGGCGCTGCTCCTCCGACTTCCGGCGGCCGGAGGCGATCGTGCCCAGCCAGCCGCAGGCGAAGCCCAGGGGTATCGAGAGCAGGCCCGTCGTGGTGAACGGGAACCAGTTGAAGTCGGCTTCCGGGAAGGCCGAGACGGGTGAGCCGGAGACCAGGTTGGTGCCCGGCATCAGCACCAGGACGGCGAGGGAGCCGCCGATGAGGGTGCTGAGCAGGCCCGTTCGCGTGTAGCGGCGCCAGAAGAGGCTGTAGACCAGCGCGGGCGCGATGGCCGAGGCACCCAGGCAGAAGGACAGCGTGACCAGTGGTTGCAGACTGCGGTGCTGGACCTGGGTGGCCAGGAGGATCGCCGGGATGCCCACGGCCAGCGCCGACAGCCGGGCCACGGTCATCTCGCGCCGCGGCGACATCTCCTGCACCCGGGCCGCGAACACGTCGTGCGCGAGGGAGTTGGCGCAGGCCAGGATCATGCCGGCGACCGAGGCGAGCAGCGTGAGGAAGACCGCCGTGGTGACGGTGGTGAATAGGAACGTCTCCGCCGACGACACGTCCCGCCCGAACGCGGCCTGCGATCCCAGCAGATAGGCCGTGTTGCCCTGCGGGTCGACCTGCGCGATCAGCTCCCGCCCGATCAGCGCGGTCGCGCCGAAGCCGACGACCGTGATGACCAGTACGAACAGGGCCACACCCGACACCGCCCAGGACATCGAGCGCCGCACTTGCCGGGCACTGGAGGCCGTGTACATGCGCATCGTGACGTGGGGCAGGACGCCGCCGCCGAGGACCACCGTCAGCTGTGCGGTGATCATGTCCAGGTCGGGGCTGGGGCCGCCCGCGAACTGCAGGCCCGAGGAGAGGAACGCCGAGCCCACCCCGCTGTTCCGGGCGGCCGCGTCGAACAGGGCTCCCGGGTCCCAGTCGAACCGGTTGAGGATCAGTACCGCGACCACCATGCCGGAGCCGAGCAGCATCACGATCTTCAGGATCTGGATGAGGGCGGTGCCCTTCATCCCGCCGATCGCCGCGTAGCTGATCATCAGCGCGCCCACGCCGATGATGCAGCCCGTCTGTAGCGACTCGCCCGAAAAGCCGAGGATGAACGCCATCAGCTGCCCGGTCCCCGCCAGCTGGACGAGCATCAGCGGCACCAGCGCCGCCAGGGTCACCGCACAGGCCGCGATACGGACGGCGCGTCCCGGCATCCGGCGGGTCAGGGCGTCGCCCATGGTGAACCGGCCCGCGTTGCGCAGCGGTTCGGCCAGCAGGAACATCAGCAGCATGAGGGACAGGGCCGTGCTCAGCGCCAGCACGATCCCGTCGTAGCCGAACAGGGCGATGACCCCGCCGGTGCCGAGGACGGTCGCGGCGGAGATGTAGTCACCGGCGATCGCCAGGCCGTTGCGCATGGGGGACAGGGAGCTGTAGCCGGTGTAGAACTCGTCCAGGTCGTCCCGGTCCGGGCCGGTCATCACGCACAGCAGCAGCGTGATCGTGGCGACGGCGGAGAAGCCGACGAGGGACATCGCCTGGGCGTTGCCGCTGAAGACGGTGTTCACCGTGCACCCTCCCGCTTCGCGTCCAGTTCGGCGTGCCTGCGTATCCGGTCCGCGATCGGGTCGACGCGACGGCGGGCCGTCTGCTCGTACAGGGCGACCGCGAGCCAGGTCACGGGGACCTGGACGAGCGCCAGCAGCAGGCCGGTGGGCACGCCGTCGGTGACGGTGCTCGTCATGAACGAGGGTGCGAACGCCGACAGGATGAGGAACAGGACGAAGTAGCCCAGCGCCGTGAGCGTGGCCACGCGCCGCTGCCAGCGGTAGGCGCTGCGCAACACCCGCAGGTCGCTGTGGTGTCCGAGCGCGGCGTGGCGCTGGGGACGCCGTCCGGCCGGCTCGGGTGCCTCCTGAGGGGCCCAGGGATAGGTGTCGTACGTGTACGGGTCGTGGGACGGGCGTGGTTCGGGTGGTCGGTACGGGTAGGACGGGGACGGGTCGTAGGACATCCCGGTACTCCTTGCGAGGGTGGGATCCGGTGCGGCGGGCCGCAGGGAGGTGGGGGGCGGGAGCCACGCACGCTACTTCGGAGTAGGGGTCCAGCGCGAGGGTTTCTGCAAACTGATCGGTCGGTATGCGCTTACCTTTCCGACCTCGGGTGTTACCCGCGTTAACCCGTCTTTCCGGGGTCCGCGGCGCGTCAGCCGCGGTGGATCAGCGCCACGGTCGCGGGTACTTCGGCGTGGTCGTCGGCCGTCGCCCCGAAGGCCGGTCGCCGGTCGATCCGGCGCGGAAGCGAACTGCCCGCGAGGATGGTGAAGTTGACCCCGGCCCTCCCGCCGGCCCTCCCGCCGGCCGGCACGCGTGTGCATGTCCGGCCCTGCCCTTGGCCGGCCCGCACGGTGCTGGTGCCGTCCCGCAGTTCGACCGTCCCCACGTCCAGCCGGGACAGGTCGCCCCGGACGGGCTGCGATTCGTACCGGTGCGGCTGCGAGCGCGTCACCCTGCACCGTCACCGTCATGGGCGCGGCCGCCCGTGCCGTGCCGCCGCTGCCCGCGACCAACGCCCAGAGTCCCGCTGCCATCGCCGTGCGCCTGTTGAAGTCCATGCCACCAGCAGACACGCACGGCCCGTCACTCCGTGTCACCCGCAAGAGTGTCCGAACCCGGAAACGGGTGGGGGGCGTGCCCTAGGGGGTGTCGGGGGCGGCGTCGAGGTGCCGGCGCTCGTGGCGGACCCCCGGGCGTCCGTCCACCGTGATGTTCTCCACCCGGACGAAGCCGCTGCGGGCGAGGACCTTCAGGGAAGCCGGGTTGTCCAGGGTCGTGACCGCGGTCAGGGACGTCAGACCGTAGTCGGTCGCAGCCAGCCGGCACACCTGTGCCACGGCCGCCGTCGCCACGCCCCGTCCGGCGGCCTGTTCGCCGACGCGGTAGCCGAGTTCGGCGCTGCCGTCCACCAGGTCCATCAGGTTCACCCGGCCGATCAGCTCGCCGTCCTCTCCGAGGACTACGTGGAAGCGGCACACGCGCGCGTGCTGCTCGTCGAGGAGCGCCCGAAGCCGTGCAGCGAACCCGGCCGCCGTGAAGAAGGCGTCCCCGCGGTCCGGCACCGTGCGGGCGAAGTACGCCCGGTTCTCCCGCTCGAAGGCCAGCAGCGCGTCCGCGTGTTCCGCCCGCAGGGGCTCCAGGGTCACCATGGGCGCGAGGATACGGACACGCTCAGTCCTTCAGTACGGGGAATTTCCGGGGCGCGAGGAACAGCAGCACCAGGAACGCCAGGGCCGCCGCGCACGCCGCCCCCAGATAGACCGCGTGCACCGCGTCGGCGATGGCCCGCCGGGTCGCCTCCGGCGCGCTGCCCGAGTCGAGTGCCCGCGTCACCGAGTCGAGGTCGCCCGCCCCGCCCAGCCGCGCGGCCAGCACCCCGTTGGCGACCGCGCCGAACACCGCCGCGCCGATCGTCTGGCCGGTCTGGCGGCAGAACAACACGGACGCGGTCGTCGTACCGCGCTCCGCCCATCCCACCGTCGACTGCACACCGACGATGAGCGGCAGCTGGAACAGGCCCAGCGCGGCGCCGAGCAGCAGCATCAGCACGGCCGGCTGCCAGGCCTGCCCGGGGTAGGGCAGGAAGGGGAACGCGAACAGGATCAGTGAGGCCGTGCCGATGCCCAGCATCGCCGTGTTGCGGAAACCGATCCTGCGGTACACGTGCTGGCTCAGCGCCGCCGACACCGGCCAGCTCAACGTCCAGACGGACAGCACGAATCCGGCGGCCACGGGCGCGAGGCCCAGCACCGACTGGGCGTAGGTGGGCAGGAAGACCGACGGCGCGACCATCAGCAGGCCCAGCGCGCCCAGGGCCAGATTGACCGCGGCGATCGTACGGCGCCGCCACACCCAGCCCGGGATGATCGGCTCCGCAGCCCGGCGCTCCACCAGCACCACCACCGCGACCAGGGCGAGTCCCGCACCGAACAGGGCCAGCGAGGGCGCCGAGAGCCACGGCCACGCCACCCCGCCCTGCACCAGGGCCGTGAGGAAAGCGCCGCCGCAGGCGAACACCGCGAGGGCCCCCGCCCAGTCCACGCGCGCGTGCGGGGCGGCTTCCCGCTCCGGCTCGTGGAGGTGACGCACGATCAGCCACAGCGCGAGCGCGCCGATCGGCAGGTTGATCAGGAAGATCCAGCGCCAGTCCGCATACGCGGCGAGCACCCCGCCGAGACCGGGTCCGGCGACCGCGGAGAGCGCCCACACCGTCGACAGCTTCGACTGGATCTTCGGCCGGTCCTTCAGCGGATACAGGTCGGCGGCGAGTGTCTGCACCGTGCCCTGGAGCGCGCCGCCGCCCAGGCCCTGCACGACGCGGAAGGCGATGAGCGCCCCCATGTTCCAGGCCAGCGCGCACAGCAGTGACCCGAGGAGGAAGAGCGCCGATCCCGCTATGAGGACCGGCTTGCGGCCGAAGGTGTCGGAGAGCTTGCCGTAGAGGGGCAGGGTGACGGTCACGGCCAGGAGGTAGCCGGAGAACAGCCAGGAGAAGACGGAGAAACCGCCGAGGTCCCCGACGATCTGCGGGACGGCGGTCGAGACGATGGTCGCGTCCAGCGCCGCCAGGGCCATCGACAGCATCAGCGCCGCGACGACGGCTCCGCGCCGGCCGGCCGCGGCGGGTCGTGCGGCCTCACGTTCCGCGGAACTGGTGCTGCCCACCCGGGTCCTCCCCCTCGCCCGGCCGCACCCTCGCCCCGGGCCCGTCGCTCATGCCTGTCCCTTGCACCTACCTGCCGCGGACAGCTTCCCACTTGACCCTGACGCAGCGGGAGGGTGGAGCCTGAGTGAGCCCACGGGTGGAGCCGACCCTGAGACGGACTCCGCCCTTCGGTGGACTGCCCCTAGGGGTACCTCCGTACTACGACCTGGGGAGGGTTCGTACCGGCGGAGGACGAGACGCGCAGGGGCCCGTCCTTAACCTGGCTTTACGCCGCCGGGGGGGGCGCTTGGCACACCGGCGGGGGTGGGGTTTTCCACAGCAAAAGACTGCGCTGAACACCAGGGCGCGGGACCCCTCCCCGCCGCGAGACTGAAACACGTCGGACCGGTTCCAGGTCCGGCACCGCGCACAGCGGCTGCCGGCCGGGCGACCGCCTTCACCATTTGCTGACCGATATAGGAGACATACCGTGACTTCGGCTGTGACCATTCCCAGGCACGGGGGTACTGGAGGGCGTACGGCCGTTGCCGCGCGGGCGCGGCAGGTCGTGAAGGCGTACGGATCCGGTGAGACCCGCGTCGTCGCCCTCGACCACGTCGACGTGGACATCGCACGCGGCCAGTTCACCGCGATCATGGGTCCCTCGGGATCCGGCAAGTCCACCCTCATGCACTGCCTGGCCGGGCTCGACACCGTGACGGGCGGCCAGATCTACCTCGACGAGACCGAGATCACCGGTCTGAAGGACAAGAAGCTCACGCGGCTGCGCCGGGACCGGATCGGGTTCATCTTCCAGGCGTTCAACCTGCTGCCGAC